>NZ_JAESLK010000030.1:0-31029 GCF_017892585.1 Staphylococcus sp. GDY8P57P
AATTATACGGACTTTATCAAACTCTTGAACTATGTATAAAAAATTTTTATTATCTTACTTTAATATTTAAAATTGCTAGATTTTTACATCGTAATTTAAAACATCATAGATATATTAATAAAAAGAGCGAACTTCCAAATATGGGAGTTCACTCTTTATTTTCATAAAAAAGCTTAATTTTAGAATATGGTTTTTAATTAAATTTTTTCTAATAATTGAGGTAATTGAGTAATATCGTCTATGACATATGATGCGCCATTTTCTTTGAATTTTTTCGTTGCTTTTTGGCGATGTTCATCTATTTCATTATCACTTAATGCATTCCATTCGTCTTCACTAAGTCCTACAACAGAACTGCCTTTAATTACTCCTATAGCAAGAACACCTGCGTTGACTGCTTCTTTCATATCAGAGACAGTATCACCTACTTTTACTACTTCAGCAACACGTTCCAGTTCTAATTGTTTCATATTTTCAAATATCATGTATGGATAAGGTCTACCATATCCATTAACAGCTTCGGCAGTTACATAGTAGTCAGGCGAATAGCCTTTCAATTTTGCTTCAGCCGTAACCACTTCCATCATTGATTTTGTATAACCTGTCGTTGAACCAATTTTATAGCCTTTATTTCTTAGTTCATTGATAGTATCTATGACATTTGGAATAGGTGTTGTATAGTCTTTTAATGTTTCCATTAATGATTTTTCAAAATTAGCGTATAAATGATCGATATCTTCTTGAGTATGTGAACGTCCCTTAACAGACTTCCATTCATTTGCGATACGGTCCATATTTAACATAGCTTCGATATGATCACGTTTTAACATGCCCATAGGTTCTCTGGCTTCTTCAATTGTTACATCAATATTTTCATTTTTAAAAATTTCTACAAATACTTGTACAGGGGCAAAACATCCAAAATCAATTGTAGTACCGGCCCAGTCTAAGATAATTCCTTTAATATTACTCATAATTATACACTCCTTAATAATTCATATATTCTTTAATATGTTTAACTAATGTTTCAAAGTCTTCTCGGTATAATTCTCCAATGTTACCAATTCTAAAAGATGGGGTTTCCATTAATTTTCCTGGATATAGCACAAAACCTTTTTCTTTCATTGATTCATAGAAATGATTAAAATCAAAAGCTTCATTAGGATATAGATATGTTGTAATAATTGGTGATTGCCATTCCTCATCAATATATGCTTTAAAACCTAACTGTGCTAATGCTTCTCTCATATATCGATTATTAGAGTGATAGCGTTCACTACGTTTTTTAATGCCACCTTCTTCATGCAACTCATTAATTGCTTGTTTGAATGCAGCTACAACATGAGTTGGTGATGTATAACGCCATTTGCCATCAACATCCATCACCTGCCATTGATCATATAAATCAAGTGCTAAGCTTGAAGCATTACCCTCTGTTTCAGTTAAAGTTGTTGTTTTAGCAATCACGAACCCGAAACCGGGCACACCTTGAATACATTTATTCGCACTACTAATTAAATAATCAATATTTAATTGTTCTACGTTAATTTCTAAGCCTCCGAAACTACTCATAGCATCTACAATTAATTTTTTATTATAGCGATGTGCTAACTCACATAAATCTTCTAAAGGATTGAGTATTCCAGTAGTTGTTTCACAATGAACGAAAGCAATATGAGAAATAGCATCATTGCTGTTTAAAACATCTTCAATTTCTTCAATATTTGGTGCTTTATCGAATGACAATGCTAAATGTGTATAATTTTTTCCAATACGTTCTGCCATTTGAGCAATACGTTTTCCGTATGCACCATTTGAAATGATAAGCACATGATCTTTATTCGAAAGTGCAGTTTGTAAGACGCTTTCTACCACAAAACTACCACTACCTTGCTGAAGAATAACGGTGTAATTTTCCTTTGAAACTTGGGCCAATTGAAGTAAATCTTGTCTTATTTGTTGTGTTAATTCTTTATAGTCATTGTCCCATGTACAACGATCTTTCATCATTGTTTCTTTAACTGATTTTGAAGTTGTTAATGGACCAGGTGTTAATAATTTATATTCTTCCATTTTCTAATCTCCTTTATTTTTCATTTTCCGCTTCTTTTTTAGCTGCATTAAATATATCTTGATGTTTTTGTAATAAATCTACAGTCAATGGATCTTTCCATTTTTTTGGATATTCTGGTTTTTGATCTTTTGCAATATGTTCACCTTTATATAGTGTTACTGGGTATTGTTTCATTAAATCTTTTCGACCGTATTTTTGAATCACTTCAACCATTTTTTCTGCTTTTTTCTGTTTTTCGCCACCTTTTTTAACGACAGCAGCGCCTTCAACTAATGAGAAGTTTCCTTCTTTAGGATCGATGTGTTTAATGATATTACCCTTCTCTTGTTCAATAGCTTGCGCACGTAAACCAACTCCGACAGCTACTTCCCCAGATTCAACTTTTTGTAATGGACCGGAACCACCATCCTCTAAATGTGGACCAACATTAATTAATAATTTTTTAATCACGTCTTGTCCTTCTTTTTCACCATACTCATTTAAAATACCTTGTAGTACTAGCCATCCAGTTGAGGATTCCATAACGTTCGGCATAGAGACCTGTCCTTTATATTCTGGTTTAGTTAAATCCTTAATTGAATGCGGCACCTCTAAATGGTGTTTTTCTAGTGCTTTTTTATTAATAAATAATGAACCTGTGTTACCTAATAATGGGATAATGTAGTTGGGATATTTATCAATTGTGTTATGTTGAGTTTTATTCTTCATAGGAACAAACATGTGATTTTGGTCTTGTGCACTTTTTAAGTAGTAACTTGCTTCAGTAATAATATCTGCTTCAATATTTGATCCTTCCGCCATAATTTTCCCACCTAATTCTGAGGTTCCCTGAGGTTGGATGATATATTGTCCTTTGTAACCATGCTGATTTAAAGATTCTTTCATAATAGCGATGGCTTCTTCATCAGCATTTGTAGCAATAATGACTTTATCTGTACTCGACCCAAGTCCAAAGTATGATAAACATAAGAGGGCAAGACAAACGAGTGCACCAAGTACTAGCATTATTTTTAGTTTCATTTATCTCCCCTCCCTTTTTCTTTGAGAATAAAGTATAAAACTTGCAACGCCACGAACGACAATATTTGTTATACAGATTAAAATCGATAAAATAAAAATATCGATAAATCGGTTAAAATGTTGTAATTGGTTAATTTCTGTAGCCACGAGTTGTGTTGCCGTTGCAACTAAGAAAATGACACCACTAATTGTTACCATTGCATTAATGAAGTAATAGTTCATCATTTCGATAATTGTCTTTTTCATATTTGGTATTACAACTTTAAAGACCGTCTCGTACCATTTATCTTTCATTAATGAACTACTTATATCCCATGAGGGATTTAGTTTTTCTAAGGCATTTTTCGCTAATAAGAATGGTGTTGTATAGTAATGCACAATAATGCTGATAATAATAATTAAAAATGTATTTTTTATTGAGCTATTTTTAAAAAATACTAAGTACGATAAACCTAGAATCATACCAGGGACAGTATTTGCGATTAATGAAACGACATTCATCGTTCTACGACCTTTAATTCTGGTTCTCACAGCGATAATCGCACTTGCCATACTAATAATCACGCCAAATATTGCTGTACATATCGCTACAAATAAAGATTGAATATAAATATGCACTAATATTTCATCTTTAAATAAATTAATGATATGCGACAAAGTAAATGTGTTGTTATATGGGTAATTTTTAAGGAATGGTACGACAAACATCACTGCAAATATTAATAAAATTAATGTACTTATCACTACAGCGATAATATTAATAATCACATCATGTACTGGCCTTTTTGGAAGCGATGTATAATTTAATGATTCTTGTTTTACATTCCATTTATCTAAAATAGTTAATAAGATAAATCCAATAATTGCAGGAGTTAACATCATAACTGCAATAACAGCACCTTCAGCAAATTTTGGAATTGATCCTAAAATCATTTGATATAAACTCGTCGCAACCATACTATAATCTGCGCCTAGAGACGCCGGAATACCGAAATCAGTAAAACTTAAAATAAATGACAATACAAACGCGTTACCTATGGGTACAATCAGTGGTCTAAGTAGTGTGTGATAAAAACGTCTCATCGGACTATCTTGTAATAACTGAGAAACATAATAGAAGCGCTTATTCACATATTCAAAAGCGTCTGAAATAATTAAGTATGCTGCTGGTAACGTGTAGATAACGTAGCCGATAAGCAAACCATTTTTACCATAAATTTCGAAAGGTATATGTCCAAAGATAGCTTTAATCAAACCCTCATTCCCGAAAATGTACATTAAAATAAATCCATAAGTAATTGTTGGCACAAGCATAGGTAGTAACACCATTATTTTGTTATAGCCTTTTACTAAAGAATGGGCTTGTGTCATATTCATCGCATAGGACATAAAAAATGCGAGAATAGTTGTAATCAATGCAGCTAAACTTGCAACTTTTAAACTATTAAAGAATGAAGTTGTAATCTCGTCATTCATAAAGATGTCTTTATAGACTGCAAATGTAAAGTGATGATCACGATAAAATGATTGGCTTAATAAACCTATAATTGGTATGACTAAAAATAATAAGAAAAAGATAATTAATAGCGTAAATATAATACGCTGACTCCAAGTTTTATGCGCCATAATTCTCACCAAATAATCTGTAAATATTACCACGTTTAATTCGTAGTTGATTAATAATGAACTTTTCTACAAATGCATTAGCTGGACTATAAATAATTTCTGACGGCGTACCAAATTGTGCAATTTGGCCATCTTCAATGACGACAACTTTGTCTGACATCGTTAATGCTTCTTCAGGATCATGGGTAACGATAATCGTTGTTAAACCCATTGATTTCGATACTTTTTGAATCATATCTTTTATTGATTCTTTAATGACTCCATCTAAGGCACTCAATGGTTCATCCATTAATAAAATCTTAGGTTCCATAACTACTGTACGAGCAATTGAAACTCTTTGTTTTTGCCCTCCTGATAATTCATGAATTTTTTTGCGTAAATGAGGACGTAATTCTAATAATTCGATTAAATCTGTCACTTCTTTACTGTGAGGGTCTTTTTTCTGATTCTTTAAGCCATAAATGATATTATTGAAGGCATCTAAATGAGGAAACAGACAAAAATCTTGAAACACAATATTAAATCCTCTTTTTTGCATAGATTTCTCTTGGATTTCTTGATTATTGAAAATAATTCTCCCAGATGTCACATGTTCTAATCCCAAAATTAAATTTAATAACGTTGTTTTCCCACATCCACTTGGTCCAAGTAAACTTACAATTTCTCCGTTTTCAATATTTAAATTTATATTTTTTAATACTTCATTACTCCCAAAACTTTTCGAAACATCTTTGAGTTCAAGCATAACTCACACCTCACTATTTGTTATACTTACATTGTAGTAACTTTTTATTAACTATTAGTAAATTAGTTGTAAAATTTGATTAACTTTTGACAAACTTGTTAAAAACTATTTAATAACTTCATTAATACAATAAAAAGGAGAAAATGAATGCTTCCTACTGAACGACGTGAAAAAATTATTGAAAAATTAGAAAAAGAAGAATTTTTAGAGCTGAAACATCTTCATAAGTCTTTGAACATTTCTATGGAAACATTACGAAGAGATATTCAACAATTAGTCAAAGAGGATTTGGTATCCAAAGAATATGGTGGTATTAGAATAAAAAAAGAGAATAATGGTGAATCAATTATTGAAAAAAGATTAAATAAAAATTTAGCTATGAAGCAACAAATCGCTGAAAAAGCTTTAACACAGATTGAAGATGGGGACTGTATATTTTTAGATAGTGGTTCTACAACTTTACAAATTTCTAAAGAATTGAAAAAAAGAAAAAATTTAACAATTATAACGAACTCGATTCCTGTTATGATGGAAATTTTAAATCAAGGCCATACTATCATTAGTATTGGAGGAAAAGTACGAGCATCTGAACAATCTATTACAAGTTATGACTTCTTATTTAATTTCGATCGTTTAAATATAGATAAAGCCTTTATTTGTTGTAGTGGAATATCTTTTGAAAAAGGGATTACAGATTATAATTTAGAAGAAATAGAGACAAGAAGAAAGATATTAAATATTTCAAATCTCAAGTTTCTAACAGCAGATAGTTCCAAGTGTAATCAGATAGTTACAGTGAAAATATGCGAATTAACAGATATTGATGCCTTTATTACTGATGATAACTTAGAAAATGATTTTAAAGTTAAAATGAAAAAGTTAAGCATCAATGTGCTTTAATAAAACAAATAATTTTTAAGTCATTAAAATAATGCAAATATTGTTAAATTTATTATTTTAACTTTTAATAAAGTTGCCTTTTTTATTTCCTATGATACAGTCAAATATGTACAAACAGTTTTTATAGGGAGTGTTTTAAGTTGAGCAAAGTTAAAGTACGAAACTTAACAAAAATTTTCGGAAGAAAACAAAAAGAAGCGTTAAAGTTAGTACAAGAAGGTAAATCTAAACAAGAAATCTTTGAAAAAACTGGGGTTACAGTTGGGGTTTATGACGTTAACTTTGACGTAAATGATGGCGAAATTTTTGTAATTATGGGTTTATCTGGTAGTGGTAAATCCACTTTAATTCGATTAATCAATCGATTAATTGAACCAACATCAGGAAGTATTTACATAGGTGAAGACGACATTTCCAATATGTCTAAAAAAGAGTTACGTGAAATTCGTCGTACAAAAATTAATATGGTGTTTCAAAACTTTGGTCTTTTTCCGAAAAGAACTGTATTAGAAAATACTGAATACGGTTTAGAAATTAGAGGGATTAAAAAAGCAGAAAGACAAAAAAGAGCTGAAAAAGCATTAGACGATACAGGGTTATTATCTTTTAAAGACCAATATCCAGATCAACTTTCAGGTGGTATGCAACAACGTGTTGGTTTGGCCCGTGCCTTAGCTAATGATTCTGACATTTTACTAATGGACGAAGCATTTTCAGCATTAGATCCATTGATTAGAAAAGATATGCAAAACGATTTACTAAACTTACAGGAACAAATGCAAAAAATCATAATCTTCATCACTCATGACTTAAATGAAGCATTACGTATTGGAGATCGTATTGCATTAATGAGAGATGGAAAAATTATGCAAATTGGTACCGGAGAAGAGATCTTAACCAATCCAGCAAATGCATTTGTTAGTGAATTTACCGAAGATGTGGACCGTTCTAAAATACTTACCGCAGAAAACATAATGGAGTCTCCATTAACTATAAATATTGAGACAGAAGGTCCAAATGTCGCTTTACAACGAATGCGTCAAGAAGAAGTAAGTATGTTATTAGCGATTGATAATAAACGTTTATTAAAAGGAAGTATTACAGCAGACAATGCTTTGAAGGCAAGAGAAGACGGTATTTCTTTAAAGCATATTTACCAAAATAATGTACAGACCATTAATAAAGACATGCTCGTGACAGATATTTTCAATATTATTTACGATTCTCCTACACCATTAGCAGTCACGGATGAAAATAATCGCTTAGTTGGTGTTGTGGTTCGTGGAAGTGTCATAGGTGCAATGACTACTAATAATAAAGATAGAGAAACGAATCATTCTCAAGAAAATTCAACTGAAGAGGAAGTGAATGAAAATGTTTAAACAATTACCTTTCTCTAATTGGATTGATACGATTGTTAATTGGTTAACTGAGCATCTATCTGGCATTTTCTCATTTTTACAAACAGCTGGAAATGCTGTGATGAATGTTACAACTAATATACTATTAGCCATTCCACCATTTGTTATGATATTACTTCTAGTTTTACTGGGATTTTTTGTTTTCAAACGTAAAATTGGTTTTCCAATATTTATTTTAATTGGCTTATTATTCATCTATAACCAAAATATGTGGGATGATTTAATGAGTACAATTACATTAGTTCTTATTTCAAGTCTTATTTCTATAATTATTGGTGTTCCATTGGGTATATTAATGTCTAAAAGCGATACCGTTGAAAAAATTGTTAAACCATTACTAGACTTGATGCAAACAATGCCAGGATTCGTGTATTTAATACCTGCAGTGGCATTCTTCGGTATAGGAATGGTACCTGGTGTATTCGCTTCAGTTATATTTGCATTACCTCCAACAGTGAGAATGACAAATTTAGGCATACGTTCAATCTCAAAAGAATTAGTAGAGACATCCGATTCATTTGGATCAACTTCTTGGCAAAGATTGTTCAAACTTGATTTACCTATGGCTAAAGAAAACATCTTTGCGGGTATCAATCAAACAATTATGTTAACGCTCTCTATGGTCGTTATCGCATCTATGATTGGAACGCCAGGTTTAGGTGAAGGCGTTTTAGCTGCTGTACAACGTTCAGAAGTAGGTAATGGCTTTGTATACGGTATAGGTATCGTCGTGTTAGCGATTATCGTTGATCGATTTACACAGGCTATGAACCACTCTCGTCAGGAAAAATTACCTAAAAAGACTAAGATATTACTTACTATAATCATATTACTCGTTGCAATATTAGGCACCATTCTAGGGCATATGTTTTCTGATGATAAAGAAGCCAATAAAGGTACTATCAAACTCGCATATGCACAACAAGATGACCAAATTGTTTCTACAAACGTTATTGCACAAGTATTAGAAGAACAAGGTTATAAAGTCGATACGACTTCCCTCGATATACCAGTTACATGGGAAGCTGTTTCTAAAGGTGAAGTTGATGCTATGACTGGTGCCTGGTTACCAATCACACATGGTGCTGAGTACAAGAAAGTTAAAAACGATATCGATAATTTAGGGCCACATATAGATAAAGAAGCAAAATTAGGTTTAGTCGTTCCTAAATATATGGACGTTAATTCCATTGAAGATTTAAATAACCAAGCCAATAAAAAAATAACTGGTATAGAACCTGGTGCAGGGATCGTAGACGCCACTAATGAAACATTAAAGGCTTACCCTAATTTAAAGGGTTGGGAACAAATTAATTCTTCTACAGGTGCAATGAATGCAGAATTAAAACGTGCAATTAAAAACAAAGACGATATTATTATTACAGGCTGGAATCCTTATTGGATCTTCCAACGCTATGACTTGAAATACCTAGATGATCCTAAAGGTTCTATGGGTAAAGCAGAAAGTATCAATACGATAGCTCGAAAAGGATTAAAAGAAGATGAACCAGAAGCATATAGAATCCTTGATAATTTTAAATGGTCTGTTAAGGATATGGAATCTATCATGTTAGAAATTGAAAATGGTAAAGATCCTGAAAAAGCTACTAAAGAGTGGATTGATAATAACAGAGACAAAGTTGATAAATGGACTGAAAAGTAAGAATGATTTAGACATTGTTTCAACAATATCGTTCATATGTTGTGATTTATCATCTGTGGAAATAAGTATTGAAGTATGCATTGGTAGCATATGTGACATCATGTTATAAATTTCATACATAAGGCACCTCGTTAATTGAGTTTAGTGATATGTACTAAATGATACGGGAGTGCCTTATTTGTTATTTTAATAGAAAGATACATACAGTGAGATGCTTGAGGAACCAGTATGCTAAATGAAATTAAGTAAGCAGTTGTAGTAATCAAAAGACAACTTTGACGTTTTTCTCTAGGCATCAAGCCCTCACATTTTCTTTTATAATTGAAAAATTATAATTCAAAAGTCTGTCTTAACTTTTCATACTCTTCTCTCAACAAACTATACACATAACTATCCGAGAACTCGCCACGTAAACGTTCGTTACTTCTCAACACACCCTCTTGCGTAAAGCCAAGTCGTTCAGGTATGGCCTTACTTTTCGGATTTCGTGTCGACATTTGAATTTCTACGCGGTTAATATCAAACGTTTCGTACACGTAGCGAATCAACGCCTTTGTGCATGTCGTCATAATTCCCTTTTTTTGAAAATGCTCAGCCAAATAATAACCGATAGACGTACGTTTGTTAACAAGGTCTAAATAATGCAAGCCGATGACACCTACAAGTTCATCGTCATACCATATGCCACAATGAAATCCATCTCCTCATCACTGCGGTTTTTAAATGACACTCTTCGGTTTAGACTCGTTACATTTGAACTGTCATATTCAATAATGATAGGTTATCCATTTTAGATTATAAGTTTGGTACATTTAATTTTAAGTTATAATTAAATGTATCAAACTTATAATCAACTCGACGAGGAGTATATAATACAATAATGGAATTAATTTATAATAGTACCTTAAAATTTTACGACATTATATTTAAAAATATTAATGATACTTTTGAATTCTTAAATGATAACAGCAAAATAGAAGTTATATCTGATTCAAAATTGGAGTATCCTTATTTTAAAGTAAAAAATAATCGAATAGCCTTCAAAGATAATTTGTCAGAACTGTTAGAATATTTGGACCCTGAAGAAGCTTCCTCTATTGTACTCAACAGAATTTTAGATAGCTTAGAACTGATATTAGGTTCCAAACTAGACTTACCAAATTTTAATGAACAATTTAAAGAATTTAAGAGAAGTTTGAATCGCACAGTGTTTTATGGCAGGAATTTAAACCCTTTCCTTCTAAACAATCTATATGAAGAAAATTTAGTAAGTTTACAAAATAAACAATATAAAAATATGAAAACATACATCACTTTTAGTCGTAACTCATCTATTAACTTTCGATTCAAAGATTTTAGTGATGAGTTCAATCAAGTTGACCCACAGGTTAATCTTTTTCATATTATAAAGAATGTGCTTAACCATTCGTTAGAAAAACAGTATAGCAATGAATTTAAACCATCAAATCTTGAAGTTTCACAAAAGTTACAACGTTTACTAACTCCTCATACCAATTGGATATACAATTCAAAAAATGCAATTAAAAAGTTAGATTTAACATTTACTAGAAAAGATATTATTAATACATTAGAATCTACTACCTCATTAAAATTTAAGGAGGATGCAGAAAAAAGTAAATTTTTCGACAGGTTTTCTAAGATAATTCCTAAAGGCGAATACACTTTTAAAGATTTATTGATAATTACAACTATTACATTTTTCAGAGAAAAATATAGGTTAAATAACTCTAATAATGCTTCATTTTCCAACAGTTATTTTGCAACTCTTTATACGTCATCTTTTGTAAATAAAAAAACAAATGAAATTTTAAAAAGTTATAAATCTGCTAGCACTTTCGATACTAATAGTTCATTAAAATCAGAATTTAATGAATCAATTTTTCAATTCCAGAAAGACATCATTGATTATCTACATAACAAATTGGAAATTTCAAAAGACAATAAAACTTATTACAATTATCAAAAAAACATAAAGCAATATCTAGAGCCTCATATAACATACTTAATTTATGAAATATTTTACTTAAATTCTTTACCTTATTATGAATTCTTAATAATTACGTTGAGAGATTATGAAAATTTCATATCTAATAATCTTTATATATTGAATCAAAATAATCCTACTAAACTTTTGATATTAGCCAATAAGCTGCAGACAATTTTTACTGATTGGAGTAAAAGCTTAGATAAAGCAGATAGTAATGCTTTTAATACCAATGGAATTACTTCACCTAATAACTTAATGTCTTTAAATCTCACCCTAAATAATGAGACATCATATTCTTTCCTAAAAGTTTTAAGACTCTTAGAAAAAAATAATTTCAGAAAAGATTTTTATAATAAATAAGACCATGAAGCTCTTCATAACAAAGTTCACTGTGTCTAGACCTTTAACTATTACCAAAAGTTAAAGGTCTAATTTTTTTATTTTAATTGCTATATTCTATGAATAGTTAATTAGTAAACAATCACTAATTAACTCAGTCTACTTTTAGTAGATAAGCTTGTACATTGAAAACTAAATATTGGAGGAGGCAAAATGAATTTAAATTTGTCGAAACTATTTTTACTACCGAGCAATATATCTCCAAATGTAATTGAAAGTAATTTGGACAACCTGATAAATACTTCTTCAGTATTTAATAATTTGTATTTATTAGAAGAAAAGATATCACCCATTATTAGTTTTATCGAAAATAAGGGGGTGTTTATAAGTTCTAGTTGGATGGAAAGTGAAATAAGTCGTCTAAACAACTTATTTGATACTTCACACGAATTAAATTCACTAATTACTTTCTTAAATTCGAAAAAAAGAAAAGGTAACAGTATTGTTGATAAAGAATTATCCCATATTAAAAAATGGATAATTCCTCTTGAAATGACTTCAAATAAATCAGCTTCTATCTTCAAAATTCAAGGTGAATGGAACCTTTATTCTTCATATAGTGGGCGTATGACTGCTAAGAAGATGCCATTAACTTCTATACCTAAGTCTATGCGAAAGCATGCTATAGCAAGTAGTTCACACAAAGAGTTGTGGTCAATAGACCTAAACCAAGCTGAATTACGATTTTTAGCATATTATGCTAACGATCAGTTTTTACTAAATCATTTTAGTACTGATCAGGACATGTACAGCTATATTGGTAGCTTGATTACTCCCTACAATCGTAATGCACAATCTGAACGATTGCGTAATATATGTAAAACCTTCTTCCTTGCTTGGCTTTATGGAGCAAGTACTAACACATTGATGAAAAAGTTAAGGAAGAACGGTTTTGATATTACTTCAGTTAATGTAAACCACATATTACAACAATTAGAGCGTACAATACCACAAGCAGTTCATTATTTAGACTTATGCTCAAGTCAAAATGAAGTGCAAACCTTCTTTGGAAGAGTTATGCCACTTGTCAAAATGAAAGAGAGCGTTAAGCGTAACTTCGCACTTCAATCATCAGTCGCGACCGCGATTAAGTTACTCATGTTGGAAGCATACAAACTTGATTTAGATATCGTTCATGTCATTCATGATGAGCTGTGGATTGAAGTCAAACCAAGTTATTCAAATTGGCAAGAATTATTGCAACAAAATTTCGAAAAAACAATCAATAGTTATCATAATGGGTTCCCATTGAATAATATTTTAAAATTTAATCAATTAAAAGGAGAATAGTAACTATGGTTAAACACAGTGTAAATTATTTAACAGATGAAGTAATGCAAGGTATGGTCTCAATAACAATTAATAATGCAATAGATGATAAAATCCCTACATCCAATGGAGAAGCAGATGTTATTAAGCTAGATGTAACTATAAAAGATAGTAATCATAATTCTAAAAATTTACTTTCCCATCTTATCTTTGTTGACACAAATACAAACTCAATATACGGGCAATTTGTTAAGTCAGTAGCTAATGCTCTAAGAAAAACTGACTTTGACTCTATTGATTTAAAGAATTTAAATGGCACAGCAAATTACTATATTAATAATAAAGGCTATCCTGTCCTAACCAATTGGAAATTCATCATACCGCTTAATCAAAGCGAGCAGATGATTCAAGAGTATATTAATAGTCAACAAACTACCTCTAGTCAACCTCAAGTGGATTCTTTTGATCCATGGGCTGATGCAGAGGAGGATGATTAACTTGATTAACGTAAAGTCAACTGAAAATTTAAACATTGTTAATCCATTTATCAAGCAACAACCAGATAAAACCACCTTAATTAACAAATTGGAAGACGCTACTACTGCGTCTTCTCCTATTTATCATTTATCAGACCTTAATGGTCAAGATCGGGAATGGATATTGCGCCATACCTTAAATAAGCCATTTTACATGTATCATGCAAACCAATGCATCGATGTACCATCAATTCCGAAAAAGGAATTATCACAAAAAAGCTGTAATTTTAATCAAAATATTCGAAATGTATTAAAAGAGTTTCTGTCTTACGAAACGCAAAAGGGAGAAACATTTATAAAAAAAGGAAGAACGGCAAAATTCATCGATGCTTGTTTTAACATTGCTAGTACTTCCGATGACCCAAATAAAGTGAAGATTTACAATTATGAAAAAGGCGTGTGGGAAAACACTGATCTTCCCTTGCAAAGGTTTATCTATGAACTTTGTTACACGTTAGAGACAAGTTGGTCGAAAAATCTTGAAACTGCTTTATTAGACCAAATTAAGCGACGTATTAAGGTCTATGATCCTAGAGATTTCAATCAGAGAGCACTTACTTTAGAAAATGGTGCTTTTAATTATAATACATTACAAATAGAGCCTACATCGCCCTTACACCTTTCAACCATTAAATCACATGTAGAATATAATCCAGACGCTAAAGCCCCAGTATTTCAACAGTCTTTGCGTGAGTGGTTTGATGATAACGATGATATTGCATTTGTCCAAGAGTGGTTTGGCTATGTACTCTCCAAAGAGTTTAAAGCTAATGTTTTCTTGTTAGTATATAGCCAGGGAGGAGAAGGTAAATCGACATTATTTGGTTTATTAGAACATATTGTTGGTATACCTAACACGACTGCCATTTCATTGAGCAACTTCAATCAAAGTTTTGGACTTGAGCCTTTATTACACAAAAAACTTAATTTAGCTACTGAATCATCAAACACTGAATTTAGTACAGATAAACTCAAAGCTATTACAGCTGGTGAAAAAATAACGGTTAATCGCAAAGGACTTAAAGAAATCGAAACTGTAATCTCTGCTAAAATGATATTCCTATTAAATGACTTACCAGTACTTAAAGATAAAAGCAATGGACTCCAACGTAGACTTCTAATCTTACCCATGACTAAACCGATACCTCTAAGTTCGCAAAATAAAAATTTACCTCAGCAGCTTGAAAAAGAGTTATCAGGTATATTGAATTGGGCTTTAGACGGGTTACGTCGCTTAGATCAAAACGATTATCAATTTACAACTTCTAAAAGTATGAATGTAATTAAGCAAAAATATTTTAATGAAATTTCACCTATGATGGACTTCATAAGAAATTGCTTAGACATTAATTCTAATAATAGTAATATATTGGGCAACGAATTGATAGCCACTTTCAAATCGTGGTCAGAGATGCATAACTATAATGTAACTCATTTATTATCACCTATTGCATTCTGGCGTGAATTTAGTGTTGAAATGCAAAAACTAGGTATTAATTATACTAAAACTAAATCTTCTGGTAAAACAGTCGTTAAAGGTATTAAGTTCAAAAGTGACAGTAGTGATGATAGTGACGTTAAAAATAACTAACTAAGAAAGGTGATAAAAGTGGAAGAACTTATAAATATGTTAGCGGATATTATAATTGAATATCTCGACGAACAGTCTGAATAAAATTGTCGCTCTAACTCTCTTAGAAGGAGTTAGAGCTCATTAAATGTAAATTTAAATGTATATTATCATATTGGAAAGGAGGCCCTACAATGGATAAAATTATTGGTTATGCACGTCAATCCATAGATAAAAAGAAGATAGAAAATTCTGTTAAATCTCAAATAAAAGCAATCCAAGCCTATACAAATAAACATCATCTTCAAGATGTTACATTTCTAAGCGATGTAAAAAGTGGTCGTACTACTACACGTGATGGCTATCAGTCTATGTTAGATATGATACGAAACAATGAATGCCAACATATTATTGTTTTTCGTATCAATCGTTTGAATCGAAATTACCATGATTTTTTAGAATTCCAGGAATTATGTGAAACGCACCAAGTTTTAATTACCTCGTTATGTGATGGTCAGTTTGATTTATCTGATAAAACTCAAGCTTTCAAGATAAGGTTTTTAGCAATTCTTGGTGAAACAGAAAGTAAAATTATCTCAGAAAACGTCAATTCAGCTAATGCACTGAAAGCTAAGAATCATCAATTATTAGGTACAAACGCGCCATTTGGTTATATATATAAGAATAAATCCTTCGATATCGATCCAACTAAGGTTGCAACAATTAAATTTGTTTTTAACTCATATATTCAACAAGGTTGGGGCTATAAAAAAATATCCCAAGCACTTAATAATCACATTGAATTATTTAATAGAACACCTAAACAGGTTAAGCGTATTCTTACTAATGCAAAGTATGCTGGTCTAATACGCAATCAATTTGGTGAATATAAAGGAAACTTTAAACCTATTATCGATGAGACAATATTTCATCAAGCTGAAACGATACGCGTTTCTAAACAAACACTAAAACATCAACACCCTATGGTTTTACTTCGTAAGAAAATCAAATGTATTTGTGGTACGACAATGACACCCATACGTATGAAGAGAAAGCATATGACGTATCCTATTACGTATTACATTTGTCCTCTGAATGAAAATGTAGGTTATAAAAAGTGTGATATGGGATATCTTGTAGCCTCCGAGATAGATCAACAAACGATTGACATTATTGAAGATAATATTCTAACTAAGCCTACACTACAATGTTTAGAATCTATGGTTCAAAAGAGATTGGCTACTAAAATTCATCGAAGTAAGCCTAATTTTAGTAAAGCTACCCTTATTGAAGAATTGTCTAAAAAACAAATCAGCATTGAGGACTATAAAATGAAAATCAACGAGTTGGAAATCTGGCAATATAAAATGAACTACTATCAACAATCTAATTCTGATATAAACGTTCACAAAATCACAAAAAATATTTTAAATAATTATACACTGTATCTTGACCAACTAACTGAAATGATTACTCGAGTAACCGTAGATCAAGATAAAAATATCACAGGTGTCTTTCTAAAAGACTACCCAATTAACCTATTAAAAGAAAAGGATGATATAAATGTTGTATCAAAAACCAAGTGAAGTACTTATTTTAGCTCATGAAAATGAAATAGATGAAAGACAACTAATGCCTGACGATAATATCGATATGTTAAAAGAAGAGTGTCAAAATTTAAATATTAAAGTTACTAAAGCTTACACTACTGTAGATCACTTAATTAACGACATAAAATATGGAATCGTTACTAATATACCCATCATAGTGTGGGGTCACATTTCAGATTATCCAAGTTTAGAACAATCACAACTGAATTATTACTCACATATTGATACGCTTCCCACTTTCAAAGTTTGATAAATAGTTAAAATATTAATAAATAAGGGTTTGATAAAATGAACACAGTCACAAATAAAATTAGAGTAGCCGCTTATGCTAGAGTAAGTTCTTTGAAACAGGTTGATAATTATTCTATTGCCGCTCAACTTGCTGAAGTAGAAAAGTATTGTACATTACATGATTATGAAATGACATCTCCTTATATAGATAACGGGATAAGTGGTGCCGAAATGAATAACCGACCCGCTTTACAACAAATGCTTAAAGATTTAAAAATGAATAAGTTTGATAAAATAGTCGTGTGGAAACTTTCTCGTCTCGGTCGAAGTATGAAGGACATACTTCAAATTGTTGAAGAATGTGAAAAAAACAATGTATCTTTTTATTCAGTAAGTGAACACCTTGGTATAGACAGTGATATGCATAAATTAATGCTGAATATCATGGGGTCTCTTGGTGAATACGAGCGTGCTATATTAAAAGATAATATTCGTCTCGCTTCTTCTAATAAGGCTAACGAAGGAAAATCCGTTGGTGGCCAAACACCTTATGGCTATGATCGTATTGATGGTAACTTAATTATTAATCAACATGAAAGTAGGATTGTAAAAGAGATATATCAAATGTATAGTCAGGGCATGAATTACACTGCAATTGCTAAAACATTAAATGACAAACATGAAGTCACAAAATTAGGTAAGCCACATTCCAAAGATTCTATATCTTATATTCTTAAAAATAAAGTATATCGTGGCTTAGTTGTTTATAATCAATATGTTGACTGGAAGAAAAAAGGTCGTAAAGGATATAATGATAAACCTATTATTACTGAAGGCAAGCATGAAGCCATTGTGTCTCAAGAACTATGGAATAAAGTTCAAGCGCAACATAAAGCAAGAAAATGTTATAAACGTGGTAATAACAAAACAGACAACCTTCTTACTGGTTTGTTAAAATGTAAAAGTTGTAATGCGAACTACGTCATTTCAAATACTGTAAATACGCTTAAGGATGGGAGTAAACGCCGTTTTCGTTACTATATCTGCCGAACACGTAAACAAAAAGGCTCTGATTGTAAAGAAGCTCCAAATATTCGTGCTGATTTCATAGAAGACTATGTATTTCAAAATATTAAGAATTTGATTCGTAAACCTGATTTAATTCAAAAAGTGGTCAATGCTGTTAACTCAAAAAGAACACCAGATACTACCCAAATTAAACATGAAATTGCTAATAAACAATTCCAAATAGAAGAGTTGCGATCTAAATACGATAACTTAATTGAAGCTACTGAACAAGATAGCAACATTATCGAATCAATTCAGCCAGCGTTACTTAAATATACTCAACAAATACGCGAATTAGAAAACAGTATTACACACCTAGAACGTAAACAACTAGTGGAACATCCAAAAATAGATACAAATACAGTGATTGATATTTTTGCTGTTTTATTTAAAAATCTAGAAAGCACAAATAAAACTTCTTTAAAAAATATTTATCACTTAGTCATCGATCATATCTATGTTGAAGCAGATAAAGGTAATAAAAAGCAGTTTTACATTACTTTTAAATTCAACAAAGATATCGTAGCAACCTTATTAAATAATATTAATCCAGACGAACAATTACTCAATTGTTCGTCTTCTTTTTTATCTCAAATATATTCTGAAACATTCTTCCTCGAATTTAGTCTATAAACCATTTTTTTCTATATCACTATCGTCACTTCTGTCACTATTTCTAACGTAACAAGTCACCCTTCAAATATATATTATCTCAATGATGTAGCTCATCAACTACATCACATTATAAATATCTTGGAGGTTATATGATGAAAACAATGACTCAGGAACTCAAACAATATATGACTCACTTATTTCGATTATCTAATAAAGAGGAATGGGAATGTGAAACACTAGATGAAGCAGCAGAAAATATACTTCCTGCTCGTTTCGTTGATAATTCTCCCCTTGCGCATCTTACACTTGAAACTTATACCTACTATAATAATGAGCTACACGAATTAAGTATCTATCCATTTCTGATGTATGCAAACAACCAACTCATCAGTATTGGTTATTTAGATCATTTTGATATGGATTTTCTGTACCTCACTGATACTAAAAACACACTTATCGATGATCGTCATTTACTAAAACAAGGAGGTAATTGTCATGAATAATTGGATCAAAGTGGCACAAATATCTGTTACGATTATTAGCCAAGCGATTATCATCATGAAAGAAATTCAGAATGAGGTAAAATAATATGAAAATCAATCGATATATTACAAGAGGCATTAGCGAACAACTTTCTCTAGACCTTCAAATATTACTTTGGAATATGGTAAAAGAAAGAGAGAATCAACCTCAGACAGACTACTTACACATTTTTAGATTGCAAGAAGATAATAATATGCTCTCAGTCACACATGAACAAGAACAACCCGCCTACAAATTGGAATATCACTATACAAACTATGTAAAAAATCAAAATGCATTACCTAAGAAAGTCTACGTCATTCGTGAAGATGATATAGACGCTTTTTATTATGTGATGCTTTTGCCAGAAGAATACTAAAAAGGAGAGACGAGTATGAACGCAATTACAAGTACTATAGAAACTAAAGCTATCTTCAGTGACGATGAAAAACATCGTTATTTACTTAAAAAAACATGGGATAGAAAATTGCCAACTTGTACAGTGATAACGATGTATCCTCATTTAGATGGAATATTATCTCTTGACTTAACAACTGTACTAATTCTAAATCAATTATCATCTGAAAACGATTATGGTTCAGTTTATCTTGTTAATTTATTTTCGAACATTAAAACACCTGAAAATCTTAAGCATATAAAAGAACCCTATGATAAGCATACAGATATTCATATTATGAAAGCAGTATCTGAAAGTGAAAAAATTATCCTAGCTTATGGTGCTTATGCTAAACGTCCTGGTGTCGAAAAACGTGTTGAACAAGTGATGGAAATGTTAAAACCTCATAAAAAGAAAGTAAAAAAGCTCATTAATCCAATAACGAATGAAATCATGCACCCACTCAACCCTAAAGCGAGACAAAAATGGACATTGAAATAAGGGAGGATTATCTATGAACCGTGAAACTAAACAATCAGATTGGCGAACAGTTGCTAGTTGTTTAGCATCACATAATTACACTTCAATTGTAAAAGGATTAGTGCATCATTTCACAGCTATCGAAGATGAAGAAATTCTTAATAAGATTTATAACGATTTTATGAATGATGACTCTATAACAACGGTACTTAACAATGATTTTCAAGATATTATTAATCACTATTTAACAAAATGAAATGTACATTAAAATCAAAGCATCCTTCACTTTTGTGGTGAGGGATGCTCTTATCTTTATTTTTTTGATTAATATTTGACTTAGGAAATATTACTTTTAAATTTAAAAATATTGTACAATTAAATTATTAGTTTTCACATGAAGAAATATGTAGTAAATTCACTATTAACTAGTATTATATTATCAAGCAATTGTACTATTAAAAGGTAGAGATCGATTAATGAAACAATATGTGTATCAAAATAATATTAATTTAATAAATTTGTTATACGAGAGCGATTTTTGGAAAATAATAAAAGAAGACGCAGAATATTATCGTAAAAATAATAAATTAAAGAGAGATAATTCTTTCCGTAAACTTAAATCTCTAATTGAATCTATATATGTAGATCCTGATGGCTTTGATAAAGCTCTTGCAGCTGAAATGCAAGATTTCTATAACGAAATGCAAGAATCACAATACATCAAAGAGTCTTATTATCTTAGTATTAATCATCAAAAATGTAGCCTAGATGCTCTTATCGGATGGAAACCACTTTTCCAATATAGAAAAGGTGATAAAAAATGGTTAGATGACTTAGAACTTATTAGAGGAAACAAAATGGGCCATTTAGCTTTTCCTGTACAAAAAAACTCTCTTAATCAACTAAGAGGAATTTTATTAAAAGATAGAATCGATTATACTCTATTTGATATTAAACTATTTTATGAAAATACAGCTCATTTAAAACTACAGAAAGCTTATGACCAAGAACCAACACGAAATTGGCTAATGTCATTTGGCACTTTTTATCAATTTATAGAGCGTATGCAATTGAATTACTTCGTCTATAAAGATCCCACCACCTTAAAATATGGTGTTATTGACTTATCATTGCCATATAATATATGATAAGTCACATTGCTTAAAAGAAATTCCAAAAAAAATTGAGCTTGAAGATGCTTATATTACGAATATACTTAATTATATAAAAAAATATGGCAAAGAATTATCTACTACTGTTGACTTGATGAATGATTATTATGTATAAAATAAAAAGAGCAGAGTCCGGGACATAAAGTTTCTGGATAAGTGAAAAAAGACAATTTCTATTGAAATAATATAGAAATTGTCTTTTTTATAATTTTTTTGATTATTTTCAGCTCGTTGAGCTGTTACTTTTCTTATATTAAGTGTCATTAGCACAAATCCTAGTTCTCTTTTGTCTTTATTTATCCCTCGAACGGACATTCGAGTGAAACCCAAAATAGCCTTCATAAATCCAAAAACAGGCTCCACATCAATTTTTCTTTGACTGTAGATGGTTTTTATTTTTGGTTCTGAAAGCTTTTTATTAATTTAGGCTTTAAAATATTCCCAATTATAATTTTTCATTATTTTTTTATTCGTTTTTGAATTGTATTTCATGCATTGGTGTTTTAGAGGACATTCTGAACAATCATCACATTCATATAATTTGAAGTCTCTCTTAAATCCATATTTATCATGGCGATAGGCATATCTTTTAAAACCCAATCGCTTATCGTTTGGACAAATATATTCATCGTTAATTTCGTCATAATCCCAATTTTGAGTGTTAAAGATGTCGCTTTTATATTTTTTAGTTTTATCTTTTATAAACATATCGTAGGTTATAAGTGGTATTCGATTAAAATCATCTATAGTTGCTATATAATTGGGTTCGCTACCATAACCTACATCAGCTACAATATATTCAGGTAAATGACCGTAGGTCTCTTGAATTGAATTAAAAAATGGTATCATCGTTCTTGTATCAGTCGGATTTTGATACACATTATAAGATAAAACAATTTGAGAATTTGTCGCTATTTGTAAATAGTACCCTAGCTTGAGTTGTCCATTTTTTATATGATTTTCTTTCATTCTCATAAATGTGGCATCATGGTCTGTTTTAGAATAATTATTTCTATCCTTTAAAATAGATTTTTGGACGTCGTATCTATGTTTTCGCTCAGAGTACTCATTAATTTTCTTTTTGTATTGTTTAATTTTAGTTCTTTTGAGCCGTATTTGTTTTCTTGTTTTAGTACATTTTTCATTATCGATATGTTGATTTAAATCTTCGATGTCTTTATCCAAATGACTACCAATCAAATCTATTTCTTCCTTTGTTAAGTCATTATCGTGATCTTTTTTAATCTCAGGTATGATTTTATTTTTTACCCATTCATGATAGAGTGCTTTAGAATCTTTATTCATCTTTGTCTCATGGTTTTGAATACTCTTTTTCCATACAAATGTATATCGATTGGCATTCGCCTCAACTTTCGTACCATCAATAAAAATGGCCTGATCATCTATAAGATGTTGTTTCAAACACTGACTATGAAATTGAATAAATAATGATTCTAATAAAGCATCTACGTTTGGATTGACTCTAAATCGATTAATCGTTTTATAAGAAGGCTTTTGATTTTGTGATAGCCACATCATCCGAATGCTATCATTAAGTCATTTTTCTATCTTACGTCCTGAAAACACAGATTGTGTGTAGGCATATAGAATGACTTTTAACATCATTTTTGGATGGTATGAGGTTGCACCACGATGATGTCTGAATTCATCGAATTCAGTTTTAGGAATGGTTTCTACAATATCATTGGCATGTCGTGAAATATCATTTGTGGGGATAAGAACTGAAGTTTCCAATGGTAGAGTAAGTTGAGTCATGTTATAATCTTTATACATAGGGCGCCTCGTTAATTTAGTTTAGTGACATTTATTAAATTATACGAAAGTGCCTTATTTTTTTAAAGTATTTCAATGTAAAATTACATATAAATACAAAGTATTTTGGCGAGACTCTTGAGGGAACAGAACAAGCTGAAGACTACAGGCTGAAGCTGTCCCCTAAGAAAGCGAGCCAATAATACGTAGTATCGTAAATAAAGAAGCCAGTAAATGAATTTATAATAAACTCATTTACTGGCTATTTTGTTAGGAATTATGTCCCAGCCTCTGCTCATTAATAAAAGTGCTAGTCTTATATTTTTAACTTATTGGATATTTTAAAATTATATCTTTATATAGAATAATTTAGATTCACCACATCAATCGTGGAAGCAAAAGTTTGATAGGGTAAATTAACTTACTTAATTCAACTTATCGGAAGTAGATATGCTTGTATATTCACAGTGGTTTAATAATAGAGTCGCCTATCTCTCAGGCGTCAAATTTAGACGCTGAGAAGGGGTGTTATTCATGCTAGAAATTCTTATTCACATCACGACCACAGTCATCAGTGGTTGTATTGTTACGTTATTTACGCATTGGCTACGTAATCGCAACGATAAATAGGCGACTATAGCCACACTTAAAAAATCCCCTCACTACGGCAATAGTGAGGGGATTAGCGTATTCACGCTAGAATTCTTGTTAATCATATTATAACACTGGTTAGTAGAGAAAGGCAAAGTTATATAATAGCCCTCTCATAAATTATTTAACGGTATGTTTAAATATTTCGATATATTTCCTTTTTTTAAGTTAGGTGAATAAAACATATACTCTAATCCTTTAGTTGGTGTTGATATAGAGTAATTAATATAATAAAATTGGAAATCCAAATGACTGTACATATCATAAATTTCATGACAATTATCATACGTTAATATCCAACATTTATCTTTCATAAACCTATCTATAGTTTTTGAAAGGCTTTTATGATTTTGGTATCTATAAAAGTTTGTATATAATTCGGGGCCTTTTTTATAATATGGCGGGTCAAAAAATGTAAAACTATTTTTAGTTTTTGTAATAGAATTTTTTATAAAAATTTCTGCATCTAAATTGTAAATTTTTATTTTATTTTTAAATTTAGAAATTCTTCTTATTTTATTACATATATCTTCTTTATTAAACCTGCAATCTAGTTTATATTTTCCATTCTGTTTTTTTCCACCTATTACACCCGCTTTCAATATACCTGATCGATTTGTTCTATTTAGAAATAGTGTAGCAAAACCCAACTTTAATAAGTCCACTATTTTTTCTTTTTGAGAATAGACATTTTTTTGCTTATTCCATTCCTCTATAGTTATATTTGTATTTTTAATTAATTTTATTAACTCATCTGTATGATTTAAAATAGAGTACCAAACCGCATAAATGGCTTTATCATAATCATTCAGCATAATTTTATCTATATCTCCATTTAAAAGTAATGCTATTGCCACTCCAGCACCACCGGCATAAGGTTCTATATAAGTTCTACAATTATTAATATATATAAGTTCTTTTATATAATAGTAAGTTTTACTTTTGCCACCAGGGTATCTTAAAGGTGTATGATTCTTCAAAAGATCTATATCTCCTTAATAATTAGATTTTATACTATTTGAAATGCTTGTAACGATTTCATTTTTTTTATTAAAGAATTCTATTAACTCATTATTATTTATTTTATAATAATTAGCTAGTGCTTGTGTTTTTGTTATAAAGTCTTTCATTATTTTTGTTATATTAGCATTTTTTATCTCTTCATTAGAGGTAGTGTCATTTATTTTTATTTTTGAAAGAATTTTTGATTGAACTCTACTTTTAGTGTAATATCTTGTTTCTGGTATATTTAAAATATCTGTCCAAAAAGAATCAAATTTTGAATCATGAAAAAGCTCTGAAATAATAAAATACATATACGATTCAGGAGCTAAAAAAGTAGGTAAAAACATTAAGTGATTATTATTGGTTTTTTTTGTATTTAATCCTTCTATTTTATGTTTATGATTTATATAGTCATTAAGTAAATATTTTTTATTTGTTCTAGCATCTCCATCAAGTATAATACCTACTTTGTAGAAATGATTGTCATGTTTTGGCAAATTAATTAAATGATCTGCTCCCAAATGAACTGGTATTATATTATAATTTTCTTGACTAGTTTTATCAGGAAATAAGCATTTATAAGCTCGTATTAATTCTTTGAAAAGAAACTCTGTGTATTCATCTTCACAATAGAATTTTACATCAGGTTGGTATACAAGTTCTTTGTCAAATAGGTCTGCTTTTAATTCTTTATAAGAATCTATATTTACTATTCTAGGTTCTATAGGGTCTATTAAGTAGATTAAGTTATAATCTTCAGGATTGGTTTTTTTTAAATTAATTATCTGTTTAAGTATTGTAAGAGAATGGGTTGTTAAAAATATTTGTAAATCTAACTCTCCACTTAAAGTATTTAACAAAGAAAAGAGACGTTTTTGTGCACTTGGATGTAATGAAGCATCTATTTCATCAATACAAAGAATTCCTCCTGAGTAATGCTCATTCTCTTTCATTTTAATATTGTAAAAGTCAACAAGTGCATTTATTATACTTCTAAGATTATCTTGACCGACTGACTGAGTCGATTCTGTAGTATTTTCAGGTGAAACGTATATTCCATCACTTTCTATTTTTTCTTTATTTAAAATTGTGGCTTTTGTCTTATTAGAAGAGATGGATTCAGGTAAAACCCAGTTATACCACTCTATAAATTTATTTACAGAGTGATTCTGGAAAAGTTTGTTTTTATGAGTAATATTTTTACTAGATAGGTTTGTCTCACCAACAGGATATAATCTTGATAAACTTAAGAAAATAGTTGGTATTGGAATTCTACCAGAAGGACCAATAGAATATTTTTCTTTGGTATTTTTACTCACATCTTTAATGGTTAAGTCGCTACTATAATAGTTTGTTGCTCGAGGTATTATTCTAATACCACGATCACTTTTAGAATCGTTTTTATACCCGTGTCTTTTTTGAATAAAATCTTCATCTTGGCTATCAGTTACAATTTTTATATAAGTTTTATAATCATTATAATTTTCATCTTTAGGAATAGTAAAATATTCATAAAACTCTGGTTGAAAGTTACCACTTCCAATTCTTTGCTTACTTTTTCCGAATGTTGTAGCTATTAATGACATAAGATTCGATTTACCTACTCCATTTTGTCCAGAAAAAACATTAATTTTTTTCGATAAAGAAATGCTTTCATTTTTTAATTTTCTAAACTGTTCAATATTTAAAGTATCTGCAAAGTACCTCATGTTATCTTCTCCTAGTATTATTTTTAACAATTATAACAAACAAATTGATACTAAATATAAGTCTTATAATAAAAATTTTTTGTCTATTTTAACTACGCCCTAATCAAACAAAATAAGTCATTGAAATTATTGTGGTTAGTACTTTACTTGTTATATGAGAATAAGTTTATCTAATAAATAAGAAGATAGTAGGCTGTTGAAATGATACAAAGCTCCTTTTTTAGTAATAAGAAGTTTATCCCAATGTAGTACATTGATTTTACCCTTATTACTACATGGGACGTTCTGAAATGAACATGCCCGAAATGAATATGGAGCAAATGCAGCAGATGCAACAAATGATGATGGAACATATGGAAACAACAAAACAAATTAAACAAAAACTAGGCTACTTATCCCCTGTAAAATACAGAGAATTAGCAGCCTAGAACATAGTGTTTTTATTAAGTTCCCATTTTAAGGGTTCAGTGCCTTGTAGTTATTGTGTTTTTATATACTTTACTACTTATTTTCTTTGTTATCATCAAAGGACTGCATGAAGTTCGTGCATGCATTTATCATATTATCCATTCTCTGGTCATAATCAGAACCTTGGGTAAAACCAGTTTGTCCAATGACGATTAAACCAGCTAGTACAAACGACAGCACTAAAGGTAACTTCTTTTTCATCGCTTATTTCCCCTTTCATTCAAAGTATCCCTAATCTTTTTTTAACACTTTCTTTAATTTTTCATATTCATCTTCATTAATTTCCCCTTTGGCCAGCCTTTCCTTTAAAATTTGTAAAGAATCATCTGATCTTACACCTTTTGGTTTTTCTGAAGCTTTTGCAATTAATATATATACACCATAAAATAACAAGCCAAGAATGATAATCCAAAAAATCATGCCAATGAACCCCATTCCGCCCATCATATTTCCTATACCCATACAATTTGTCAGTCCTTTCCTTCTTTCTTGTTTTACAATTATACCATATGAGGTATTAGTATCCCAAAAAAGTGTTTTTAATATTAGTAGCAGAAGGCAATTCATTGTACCGCAAAATGGCCCGATTATTGAACTATTTTTTAATAAAATAATTCCTACGTTCCCAATTCCAGAAAGCAATAATACTAAAAGCTTCCTCATCTGCTTTTTCCTCATCATCTGTCATATAATCTGTATCTTTTATTGGATATTTTGCCGTTTCATCAACGGGAGATTGAATATCTGACCTATGCTTATTTTTTGGTTTCACAATTTTTGAGCGTAATATTTTCATGGGAACGCTCCAAATCAATATCTTTATTTGGCTCATATTTGCGTTTTAAGAGCTTATGTATGTTTTTAGGTTAAAAACTATATGATTTATACCTAATTCTTTAAAATACCCCCTTAAAATTCAAAATAAGAACATTTGAATTTAAACAAACCTCCTGCCATCTCAGCAAGGGGCACTTGAAAACCGTTTGGAAATCATCAAGGGACGGGTAGTATTTTTTGAAAAAGCCACTCAAAAAATCTCCACTCAAGGCACGCATAAAATATCAGCGAATATACCAAAGGAGTGAACATATTGATTCCATATTATCTTTGGTTTAAAGAAAACATTTAAAATTCATGATTATATGCCAACCATTCGACTATTTTTTGAGTTTGTTAAAAGTTCCGAGGCTCAACGTCAATAAAGCAATTGGAATAAAGCACCTATGATTATTAAAAAAAATAAGTTATAATATATTCAAAAATATTTTTGAATGAGGTGTAATTATGATTCAGACTATTGTAACTGCTGCTATTCTTTATATTGTGACAGCATTAGACTTATTAGTGATTTTATTAATGTTCTTTGCTAGAGCAAAGACTAGGAAAGAATATCGCGATATTTATATTGGTCAATATGTAGGATCTGTGACATTGATTGTCATAAGTTTATTCTTTGCCTTTGTCTTAAATTATGTTCCTGAAAAATGGATATTAGGATTATTAGGGTTAATACCGATTTATTTAGGAATTAAAGTGGCTATTTATGGAGAAGAGAGAGCTAAAAAAGAATTGAATGAAAAAGGATTGTCTAAACTAGTTGGTACGATTGCAATTATTACGATAGCAAGTTGTGGCGCTGATAATATTGGTGTATTTGTTCCCTATTTTGTGACATTAAGTGTTACTAATTTATTAATTACTTTGTTTGTCTTTTTAATTTTAATTTTCGTCTTGGTATTTACTGCACAAAAATTAGCTAATATTCCAGGAGTTGGAGAAATTGTTGAGAAATTTGGTCGTTGGATTATGGCTGTTATTTATATAGCTTTAGGTTTATTTATCATTATAGAAAATGACACTATTCAAACAATTTTAGGATTTATATTTTAATTTAGGGTGTGATTTTATATGAGCTATAAAAATGCTTGTGATGTGATCTGTGTACATGAGGATAAAGTTAACAATGCCTTAAGTTTTTTAGAAGATGATAAATCTAAGAAATTACTTAACATTTTAGAAAAGATTTGTGATGAGAAGAAATTGAAAATTATATTATCTTTGATTAAAGAAGATGAGTTGTGTGTTTGTGATATTTCTTTGATATTGAAAATGAGTGTTGCTTCAACTTCACATCATTTAAGACTTTTATATAAAAATGATGTGCTTGATTTTTATAAAAAGGGAAAGATGGCATATTATTTTATTAAAGACGATGAAATAAGAGAGTTTTTCTCTAAAAGTCAGGAGGGTTTTTGAAACGAGTGAAACGAGTTTCTTCTTGTCTTGATACTATAAAATAAGCAAAGATATAACATAAAATGACTTATCGGAAGTTATATGTAACTCATCTAGTACAGATGATATAATATACAGGTCGCCTATCTCTCAGGCGTCAATTTAGACGCAGAGAGGAGGTGCATATCAGATGGTCGAAGCTCTTGTTCACATCACGACCACAGTCATCAGTGGTTGTATTGTTGCGTTATTTACGCATTGGCTACGTACACGTAACAATAAGAAAAAATAGGCGATATTAGCCAACACCTAAAAACCCCCTCACTACTCGCAATAGTGAGGGGGTTGGTGCATATAATGCACGAAGCTCTTGTTATCTAAATTATAACACTGGTTAGTAGAGGAATGCAAAATAGTTTATTGATTACTAACTAGTGAGTGATCTTTAATAAAGATACTATTTCACTAGAGGGAATGCCTATCTTAAACATTATAAAAGATTTATGAAGTTGAAGAACAAAATTGGAGATATTAAATATATTATCTTTTTGATATGTAGGTTTTTCTGATGGTGGAAAATAATGAGAATAATAATGTCTATAATCCTTCAAATAATCATGTAACTTTTCGTCATAATTAACAATGCTTTTTAAATAATTTTGTAACTCGTTATCTAATGAGTGAAATAAATCTTTATATCTATCTATTAAAATGATTTGCTGATTTGATACGAGCCTTCTATGCAAACCTTCATTTATTTTTAATAAGTCAACTAGATAATGTTCAATAAATTTTGGCGTATACATTAACTTAATATAATTTGAAAATATATCTTGAAACGAATCATGATTATTATAAAAAAAAGAATAAATATTTGATAAATATTTATTAAGGAAATCTTTTGTAACGTACGTAATTTTTGTTTTATGGTGCTCCTTAAAATTGAATGGTAAATCTACAAAAACCCTAAAAGCTTCTTTTTTAGAATACAATATGATACTTTCAATTTTATGTTTTTCATTAGTTATAAAGCTAAAAATGTAAGCAATATTAAGGGCATCTGAAATACATTTATCACTAGTTAAATTGTTTTTATACTCAAGTTTTAGTGAATTCTCATATTGAAAGGTGATTTCGTTAAATCTAGTTCTTTTACGATTTATTTTACAAGCTGAAGAAAGACGAACTTCATTCAATGAAATTATTTCTTTCTTTAGATTAGCTTTATCGATAGAAATAGTATGTTCATTATTTGTTTGATCCCTTTTAATATCAAATGGTATGTGATTTATATTTTCTTTTAGATCACTAAATTTAACACTTATGCTATCAAAAGTTTTAGGAATCTCTGTATGAGAAATAGATACCCAAATTTGAGTGAATAAATACTCATATTCGTTACTTCCTGGAAAATTTATAGTATGCCTCGATAAAATACCGTTTCTAAGATACAATGTTTCTCCTTTTGCAGTAATAAATTGGCATTGGTTTATTCTTTCTTCATAATCCATATCAGTATTAAATAATAATTGATAATTACTACCATCACTTTTTAAAATTCCAGCTTCCTTAAAATCAGATATAATTAATGTTCCAGATATTTCAAAAGTATCAGTATTACTAATTTTTTTTAATTTCATTAATAAACTCCTTGCTTACCAATATAAAATAGTATTTATATTATATCATTTAATTTCAGAGTGTATGTTCTTCCTAGTCGTAGACTTGATAAACTAATGAAGGTTCTGTTGCAAAGTAAAAAAATATAGCTAACCACTAATTTATCATGTCAGTGTTCGCTTAACTTGCTAGCATGATGCTAATTTCGTGGCATGGCGAAAATCCGTAGATCTGAAGAGACC
>NZ_JAESLK010000031.1:0-7281 GCF_017892585.1 Staphylococcus sp. GDY8P57P
CAGGAGTCTGGACTTGACTGAGTTTGGTAGCGTCAAGAATCTTGTGTAAATGAAATGCCTTCGTACATATAATATGTAACTAACTCAAATAAATGATGCTTCCAAGGTGTCCTGGAGTCCTTTAAAGCCTCGGTGGATCCGCTTCAGAGACTTCTCGTTATAAGCATTAAACTGAGAAACCAGGAATCGATCCAGTGAATCTTCCGTTGGAAATTGTTCTTTGCGGTGGGTGGTGCGCTTGAGATGCTTGTTAAAGTTCTCAATCAAGTTAGTGGAGTAGAGTGATTGCCGAATGGCTGGTGGAAAGTCCATGAAAGTGAGCAGATTCGGCATTTTAAGCAGATCTTTGATTAACTTGGGATAGGTACGATGCCAGTTGTTGGCGAACTCATTCAGTTTCAGTTCGGCTGCTTCACGATTGGCAGCCCAATGAACTTGTTTAAAGTCATTGATCACGGCCTTACGGTCTTTCACCCGAACTTTGTTTATCAAATTACGCCCAACATGAACCAGGCAACGTTGTCGTTTAGCTTTGGGAAAATGCCGATTTAAACCTTCATCCAAACCAACTAACCCATCGGCCACAAACAACAGCACATCTTTGACACCTTGCTTAATCAGGGTTCCCAGTAATTCAGTCCAGATCCCAGTTGATTCCGTCGGCGCCACTTGGTAGTTCAGCACTTCTTTCGTACCATCTGGACGAATGCCAATCGCAATATGAACCGCTTCTTTTTGAACGGTATCCCGCTTTAACGGCAAGTAAGTGGCATCTAAGAAGATAGCCGCATATTGTGAAGCCAGTCGACGTTGCTGGAAAGCTTGAACCTGTTCATTGACGGCTTTAGTCATGTTGGAAACCGTGGCTTTGGAGTAGTGAGCACCGTACATATTCTCAATGAGTTCGGCAATTTCAGCAGTGGTAATTCCCTTGGTATACAACTGAATAACCGTTGTTTCTAAATTATCACTGTGCCGACCGTAGGCTGGCAAGGTATGATTTTCAAACCGGCCATTGCGATCTCGAGGAATGGTTAAGTTAAGTTGGCCGTACTTCGTATCAAACGAGCGCTCATAACTGCCGTTGCGGTTATTACCAGTGTTAATCCCAGCGTATGAGTAGCGTTCGTAACCCAAAAACTCTGCCAATTCAGTTTGAAGCAGCTGGTTGATGGCGATTTCAAGGTGGTGACGAAAAACTTCGTCCAAATCTTGTTTTTGGGCTAGTGCAGCGATAATTTCTGTGGTAAGTTCATTCATGGGGAATGCCTCCTGTGATGTTTTCTGTGGTTACTAAATATCATAAGGGAAGGCATTCCCTATTTCTATACAATTTAGAAATCTTTTGTGCGTTTACACAAGATATTTTACGCTCTCCAATCCCAAGAAGCCATTGATAAACGAAATGAGAAATTGACCCATTATTTGACGGAAGAATTGCAGGTATTAAATGAAGAAATGATTCGTAAGGATATTCCTACTAGTTCTAGTGTGAACGATATACAGGTGTGGCAGGTTTCTCAAGTGAATGAGAACACCTTTGAGGTACTGTTTTCTGTTGAACAAGTTATTACCGAAGACAAAGACAAGGAAACTATATCGTCTAGCTTTCATGTGGTTGTCCATATAGATGAATCAGATAATATGGTTATTATCAAAAATCCGACAATGAGTAAGAAACCTCAAAAATCGGACTACCAACCCAAACAGCTAGAAAGTGACCATACAGTAGATACAGAAACGATGGACGAAATCATTAGCTTTTTAGAAACGTTCTTCCAGCTCTATCCTACCGCCACAGAAAAAGAATTGACTTACTATGTAAGTAATCATGTGTTACCTATGATTAACAAGGAATATGTTTTCGAGGAATTGGTGAATCCTATCTTTACCAGAAAAGATAACCAAGTAATCGTGAATGTCGCTGTGAAATATTTAGATCAAGAAACAAAGGCAACCCAAATCTCGCAATTTGAGTTGATATTAGAAAAACAAGATAATTGGAAGATTGTAAAATAACAAATATTGGTACATGATTACAGATACTTTGTAATCATGTACTCTTTTTGATAAAAAATTGGAGATTCCTTTACAAATATGCTCTTACGTGCTATTATTTAAGTGACTATTTAAAAGGAGTTAATAAATATGCGGCAAGGTATTCTTAAATAAACTGTCAATTTGATAGCAGGAACAAATAATTAGATGTCCTTTTTTAGGAGGGCTTAGTTTTTTGTACCCAGTTTAAGAATACCTTTATCATGTGATTCTAAAGTATCCAGAGAATATCTGTATGCTTTGTATACCTATGGTTATGCATAAAAATCCCAGTGATAAAAGTATTTATCACTGGGATTTTTATGCCCTTTTGGGTTTTTGAATGGAGGAAAATCACATGAAAATTATTAATATTGGAGTTTTAGCTCATGTTGATGCAGGAAAAACTACCTTAACAGAAAGCTTATTATATAACAGTGGAGCGATTACAGAATTAGGAAGCGTGGACAAAGGTACAACGAGGACGGATAATACGCTTTTAGAACGTCAGAGAGGAATTACAATTCAGACAGGAATAACCTCTTTTCAGTGGGAAAATACGAAGGTGAACATCATAGACACGCCAGGACATATGGATTTCTTAGCAGAAGTATATCGTTCATTATCAGTTTTAGATGGGGCAATTCTACTGATTTCTGCAAAAGATGGCGTACAAGCACAAACTCGTATATTATTTCATGCACTTAGGAAAATGGGGATTCCCACAATCTTTTTTATCAATAAGATTGACCAAAATGGAATTGATTTATCAACGGTTTATCAGGATATTAAAGAGAAACTTTCTGCCGAAATTGTAATCAAACAGAAGGTAGAACTGTATCCTAATATGTGTGTGACGAACTTTACCGAATCTGAACAATGGGATACGGTAATAGAGGGAAACGATGACCTTTTAGAGAAATATATGTCCGGTAAATCATTAGAAGCATTGGAACTCGAACAAGAGGAAAGCATAAGATTTCATAATTGTTCCCTGTTCCCTGTTTATCACGGAAGTGCAAAAAACAATATAGGGATTGATAACCTTATAGAAGTGATTACGAATAAATTTTATTCATCAACACATCGAGGTCCGTCTGAACTTTGCGGAAATGTTTTCAAAATTGAATATACAAAAAAAAGACAACGTCTTGCATATATACGCCTTTATAGTGGAGTACTACATTTACGAGATTCGGTTAGAGTATCAGAAAAAGAAAAAATAAAAGTTACAGAAATGTATACTTCAATAAATGGTGAATTATGTAAGATTGATAGAGCTTATTCTGGAGAAATTGTTATTTTGCAAAATGAGTTTTTGAAGTTAAATAGTGTTCTTGGAGATACAAAACTATTGCCACAGAGAAAAAAGATTGAAAATCCGCACCCTCTACTACAAACAACTGTTGAACCGAGTAAACCTGAACAGAGAGAAATGTTGCTTGATGCCCTTTTGGAAATCTCAGATAGTGATCCGCTTCTACGATATTACGTGGATTCTACGACACATGAAATTATACTTTCTTTCTTAGGGAAAGTACAAATGGAAGTGATTAGTGCACTGTTGCAAGAAAAGTATCATGTGGAGATAGAACTAAAAGAGCCTACAGTCATTTATATGGAGAGACCGTTAAAAAATGCAGAATATACCATTCACATCGAAGTGCCGCCAAATCCTTTCTGGGCTTCCATTGGTTTATCTGTATCACCGCTTCCGTTGGGAAGTGGAATGCAGTATGAGAGCTCGGTTTCTCTTGGATACTTAAATCAATCATTTCAAAATGCAGTTATGGAAGGGATACGCTATGGTTGCGAACAAGGATTATATGGTTGGAATGTGACGGATTGTAAAATCTGTTTTAAGTATGGCTTATACTATAGCCCTGTTAGTACCCCAGCAGATTTTCGGATGCTTGCTCCTATTGTATTGGAACAAGTCTTAAAAAAAGCTGGAACAGAATTGTTAGAGCCATATCTTAGTTTTAAAATTTATGCGCCACAGGAATATCTTTCACGAGCATACAACGATGCTCCTAAATATTGTGCGAACATCGTAGACACTCAATTGAAAAATAATGAGGTCATTCTTAGTGGAGAAATCCCTGCTCGGTGTATTCAAGAATATCGTAGTGATTTAACTTTCTTTACAAATGGACGTAGTGTTTGTTTAACAGAGTTAAAAGGGTACCATGTTACTACCGGTGAACCTGTTTGCCAGCCCCGTCGTCCAAATAGTCGGATAGATAAAGTACGATATATGTTCAATAAAATAACTTAGTGTATTTTATGTTGTTATATAAATATGGTTTCTTGTTAAATAAGATGAAATATTTTTTAATAAAGATTTGAATTAATCCGAACGCTGTTCGGACAAAAAAGATCAGCTTCCTTTAAAATGGTGTTTACCACAAACCCATCTTTTAGGAGCTGATCTTTTGTCTAGTATAACCTATTCCGAACGAATTAAAATCGAAACCTTTTGTGAACTAGGGCTGTCCAATATCCAAATGGGCGTTCGGATTAATTTTAAAATCTACCATAAGTCTACCGATTTTTTAATATTATTTTATTCATCAATTTCCGGCGCCGACCCAAGCTCTGCCTGAATCATCCAGATTTTCTTCTCAATTGCGGTTTTGAGACCAATGAAAATATCTTGGGTACTGAAGTCTTTTTCAACATCGGATACTTCAATGCCGTGTTGGTAAAGGTCTTCCAAGTAACGATAGCCATCAACTAAGTGTGCGAGGCGTTCTGGGGTTGTTTTGTCCATTCACCAGGCCAGTCTTGAATCTTAGTGTTTTCGGCCATTTCTTTTAAGGTGGAGTAAGGACTGCCATCAAGCGCAATCAGCCGTTCAGAAATGACATCGAGTTGGCTGTCAATTTCTTCCATGAACTCATCCATCAAGGGGTGCAACTTCAAAAAGTTGGGTCCACGCATGTACCAATGCGTCTGATGGATAATCATTGACATCTGGCTCAAATCGGCAACGAGTTGATTTAATACTGCTTTGGTTTTCGTATATTTCATTAGATTGGTCTCCTTTCGATATGGTTATTATAACTTAGTGGTAGCTTAATCTGAAACGTTATACACTGGCAAATTAAGTTATTTATAGCCCGTAGAATTAAGTCGTTTTGAAAAGATGGAGACGTTATATGGAAGATTGTAAAATTAATCTACAATTGAATTTTATTTACCTTATGAAGATGTTCAAAACGCGTTAAAGGAAAGTGCGCAAACCCCTTTATACGTAGAAAGGATGAATGGGTAGTGGGTAACAATGAGTGTAAATTAAATAAGGCACAAAAAAGGATGCTTAAGGATAAAGAAATATATAATCATTTCAATTTAGAAAATATTTCCAGTTCCATCAAAACGGAGCTAAACAAGATAGTGCATGACATCGATGACTAATACTTTAACACCAAACAGAAAGGGGCTATGAATATATAGGGTCTATACTAGATAATGGACAGTATTTATTGAAATGGAGTAGTTGTAGGAGAGCTAGAAATCCTCTTATACCAAGGGTTTCTGGCTCTTCTTATCTTTTTACTGCACTTTTATTGCACTTTTTTCATTTCTTTGTTTCGCAAGTAGTCTACAGTAAATTGATTCTTTGGTGAAGTATCATAATTTTGTTTTGCTTCTTTAAAGGAAATGGCTCCATTTAATTTGTTAGCTACCTCGAAATTACTGTTAGGATAAAGATGTCCATACGTTCCTAAAGTCGTCTCAATATCTTCGTGTCCTAGACGATCTTTAATGATAAGTGGATTTTCTCCCATACTGATTAACAAGGAAGCATGAGAATGCCGTAACCCATAATATCGCTATCTTGAATTTCAATATAATCTTTATGCTTCTTTTTTATGCCAAGTGCATTAGCATAGTCACGTGCTTGTGATGGTTTTTCTGCGAATATGACGGTAGTCACTGTGATAACCTCCTTTTTTTATCTTTCAAATTCATCATTTTCTGCTTGTTCAATATATTCAGGTGGTAATGGATCAGGTTCTTCATATTGTTCAGGGGTATGTGACTTTTTTTCGTTATCTACTTCATATGTGTTTTCTGAAATTGCATCTTCGTCTATTTCATAATTAAATTCATTAGTATCTGTATTAAAGTTGAATGTAAACGCATCTTGATTATTTTGTATTTTTTGCGTATCTTCTTCGTTTAATGTAAGTGCATATTGTTCTGTACCTACTTCAACGATTACTTTATCACCATCTACATCTAATAATTCAGCTTCAACTTGTTTATCATTATCATTCTGCATTAAATCTTTATATTCACTTTTTTCATTTAATGTTTGAAATACTTCTGTTTCTTGAATATCATAGGCTTCTTTAATCGTATTATTTTGTTCTAATTCTAATTTTTCAGATTCTTGAATTTGTACTTTAGCTTGTTCAGGTAAACTTTTTTCAATGCTATTAATATCTTTAATGTAACTATCAATAACACTGTTTTGATAAGGTTTAGTGTTTGTTTCTGCCAAATGATTAATTCTACTTTCATTTAATTCTTTTGGACTAATTTGTTCTTCAATTGTTTGTATCGCTTGTAGTGTGAATTGTTCTAATTGTAGTTTATTAATATCATTATCAGCACTATAAGGGTCACTATATGATAAAACATTTTGTGCGTCTTTAAGATAATTATATAAATCAATCGTATTCCCTTTATTTTCATCACTATTTAGCGATATGTTTTGACTGATAGATTCAACATTATAATTTGGTTCTGTTTTATCAACATCAGGCTGTAAGGCTAGTTTTTGATTGATGATTTCAAGCCTTGCTACTTGTTCGTAGTTTCTAAGTCCTTGTATGTCAGCACTTCTATTAATCGTTTCATAACTATTAGTCATCATATCTTTTAAATCAGTAAATTGATTACTTAATGATGGTTGCTTTTGTTCTTGTGATAATGCTGATACTTGTTGTTGTTCTTTTGAGAAAAAATCTCTTACTTTATCAAATGTTGAAGTTAAATTTTCAACTGTAGCACTTTCTTTGTTCCATGTTACTAAATCTTTGATGTTATTTTTAATTGTTTCAGGATTAATAGCATGGTCATTAAAGAAGTTTTTCACGCCATTAACTTGCTGCATAATAAAATCACTTGTAAATGCATTACTCAAACGTTCTTTAATGCCTACAAGTGATTGTTGTAAATCTTTAAAATAATCATCTAAATTTAATTTTTGGGTTCTGTTGCAAAGTTGAA
>NZ_JAESLK010000032.1:0-39645 GCF_017892585.1 Staphylococcus sp. GDY8P57P
AGTAGGACGTTGCCAGGCAAAGTAATGAGACCGTAAGGTCTCTTTTTTTATGCTTAAAATCAAACCGAAAATTTAATGATATATATGTATAATGGCTTAACGAAGAGAAAGCGTTTGAAGCTGATGAATTGAGAAAATTGAGAAGCGAGTTTAGTTGAGCTAAAAGAGCAAGCAATTTTAGAAAAGGAAGAAAGATGCGAGCGCTTGCCTCGAAGTAAAGTAAGATTCTTAGCGCCGATGGTAGCTGATTTACGTTCCGCTAGAGTAGGACGTTGCCAGGCAAAGTACTGAGACCGTAAGGTCTCTTTTTTTTATGCTTAAAATCAAACCGAAAATTTAATGATATATATGTATAATGGCTTAACGAAGAGAAAGCGTTTGAAGCTGATGAATTGAGAAAATTGAGAAGCGAGTTTAGTTGAGCTAAAAGAGCAAGCAATTTTAGAAAAGGAAGAAAGATGCGAGCACTTGCCTCGAAGTAAAGTAAGATTCTTAGCGGCGATGGTAGCCGATTAACGTTCCGCTAGAGTAGGACGTTGCCAGGCAAATCGTATGGATGCGATGAGCCGATATCGAGATCGAAAGGTCTCTTTTTTTATGCTTAAAATTAAAAGGCTATAAATTTCAACTTTATATTCTGAAATAAAATATCCAACAAATAAAATTATTGAGTTACTTTACTTCATTAATTTACTTGCATAAACTGTAATTAAAGGAGTGCTAAAAATGATAATTAGAGCATTAGAAGAAACAGATTTACAATTTGTACATCATCTCAATAATGAATATACGATTATGTCTTATTGGTTTGAAGAGCCATATGAGTCATTAAGTGAATTAAAAACGTTATATCAAAAACACATTTTAGATGAATCAGAAAGACGATTTATTATTGAAGATAATCAGACATCTATCGGTGTAGTAGAGCTAGTAGAAATCAATTTTGTACATAGAAATTGTGAAATTCAAATTATTATAGACAGTCAATATGGTAATAAAGGATATGCTAAAAAAGCCTTTAAAATGGCGATTGATTATGCCTTTTTAGTCTTGAACTTGAATAAAGTATATCTCTATGTAGATGTGAATAATGAAAAAGCCGTGCACATATATAAAAAGGCAGGCTTTACTATTGAAGGTGAATTAAAAGAACACTTTTATACACAAGGGAAGTACAAAGATTCTTATGTTATGGGGTTATTAAAAACGAAGTGGATTGAGCAACGTAATGGCGATGATGATTTATCGCAAGTGCGCTAAATCTGTTAGAAAGTGTGTATAGTATGGAACTTCCAATTTTTGAAAAATTATCTCAATTGGTTAATGAAAAGGCTATTTCATTACACGTACCTGGTCATAAAAATGGGACAATTGGCCATATAAAAAATTTAGACTTTAAAATGGATATGACCGAAATTACTGGTTTAGATGATTTACATCACGCTGAAGATATCATATTGCAAAGTATGCAGCATTGTCGTAAACATCCAGACTATAATGCCTATTTCTTAATTAATGGTACAACATCAGGCATTTTATCAGTGATACAATCCTTTTCAAAAAGAAACGGGGACTATTTAATTAGTCGTAATGTTCACAAGTCCGTCTTTCATGGCTTAGATATTGTACAACAACCTGCGGATATACTTGCGATGACTAAAAGTAAGGATAGTGATCAATACTTAGGTCCAGACGTACATAATATGAAGTTTAATCATCAAAAGTTAGCAATTGTCACATATCCAAATTATTATGGTGAATGTTTTGATATTAATGAATTTGTTGATAGAGCACATAGTGAAGCAATCCCAGTATTAGTTGATGAAGCCCATGGTGCCCATTTTAACTTAGACCATTTTCCTAAGTCGGCGCTAGAAAGTGGTGCGGATTTTGTGGTGCAGTCTTATCATAAAACGTTGCCTGCGCTCACGATGGGTTCCATATTATTTATTCATAAAAATGCCCCGTTAAAAGATGAAATAGTTCGATATTTAGGGTATTTTCAAACGTCAAGTCCATCGTATTTAGTTATGGCTAGCCTTGAACTCGCACACCAATTTTATGTTGATTATGATAGTTCCATATTTTTGGAAAAAAGAAAGCAACTTATAGATACATTAAATAAGACTGGATTAACTACAGTCTGTGTGAGTGATCCTTTAAAATTATTAATTCAATATCCGGGATATTCTGGATTTGAAATACAAACATGGTTTGAACAATTAGGTATATATGTTGAATTAGCTGATGATAAGCAAGTGTTGCTTGTGTTGCCATTATGGCATGAAGATGATACGTATCCATTCGAAGCATTATTAAGCAAAATCACTTATTTGAACTTGCCAGTACGTTCAACGCGTAAACCAATGTCATCGATTCAACTTCCAGTCGATGAAGGCAAGTATTTCCCTAGTGAGAATGGTGAAGTAACATGGATGCATATTGATCATGCTGAGGATAGCATTTTAGCAGCGCATATTATACCATATCCACCGGGAATTCCTGTTTATTTAAAAGGGGAAAGAATAACCCGAAATATGATAAAATTAATGCGAGAATACCTTCAAAAAGGTGATAAAGTTGAAGGTATAAAAAATGAAAAAATATTAGTTAAGGATGAATGAAATGTCGGCATTTATAACGTTTGAGGGTCCTGAGGGTTCAGGTAAGACAACTATATTGCAACGTGTGTCTGAAAAGTTAGCACAGGATTATCAATTAATTGCTACTAGAGAACCAGGCGGTGTGCCAACGGGTGAAGAAATACGTAAGGTGGTATTGGAAGGTGCAAACATGGATATTCGCACGGAAGCAATGCTATTTGCTGCATCAAGAAGAGAGCATCTAGTAGAAAAAGTTGTGCCTGCGTTGAAAGATGATAAAATTGTCTTATGTGATAGATATATTGATAGTTCTCTTGCATATCAAGGTTATGCAAGGGGTATAGGTATTGAAGAAGTGAAACAATTAAATGACTTTGCAATTAATGGACTTTATCCAGATTTGACGGTTTATTTAGACATTACGGCTGAAGTTGGTAGAGATAGAATTCTCAAAAACCAACGAGATCAGAATCGACTTGATAAAGAAGATATTGCGTTTCACGAGAAGGTGATTGAAGGATATCGACAAATCATTCAAGAAACACCTGAGCGTTTCGCAGTAGTAGATGCGACACGTCATATTGATGATGTAGTCAATGAAACTTATGAGATAATCTTAAATTTTTTAAAATAATTATGATATAATAACTAGAAGAGGTGTTTTAAGATGAAGATGATTATAGCGATCGTTCAAGATCAGGATAGTCAGGAACTTTCAGACCAACTCGTAAAAAATAACTTTAGAGCTACAAAATTAGCAACGACTGGTGGATTTTTAAGAGCCGGTAACACTACTTTCTTATGTGGTGTAGATGATGATCGTGTAGATGATATTTTATCAGTTATCGATCATACTTGTGGTAATAGAGATCAACTTGTTTCACCAATGACACCAATGGGTGGTAGTGCAGATTCATACATACCATATCCTGTTGAAGTGGAAGTGGGAGGCGCTACAGTATTTGTAATGCCAGTCGAATCATTCCATAGATTTTAATAAATAAATTTTAAAACAATGAAAATGAAATTAAGACACCTTAGATGAATATACAGTATTCGAGGTTGGGACAAAACGGCTTATGCTCTGGGACACTAATGCATGGTGTTTAAAGGCAGGTTTAGTAAACTCATTTGCAACATGTTACGTTGTAGAGAAGCGTGATTCGACAAAATTTGAGTCATAATGTTGCTTATCAATGAGTTTGCCTAAATTCTAAATGCTTTGGTCCTAACCTCTTTTTATATTATAAAGTTGAATAAGGAGTAAGCAAGCATGGATGAACAACAAAAATTAGCGAATGCGTATCATTCAAATAAACTATCGCACGCCTATTTGTTTGAAGGTGATGATGCTCAATCAATGAAGCACGTCGCGATGGAATTTGCAAAACTTATTCTATGTAATGGGAATCAACAATGTGAAATGAAAGTAGAAACGTTCAACCAACCAGATTTCATGTATGTGTCATCTGAGGAGAATTCAATTAAGAAAGAACAAATTGAACAATTGGTTCACCGAATGAATCAATTACCAATTGAAGGCACACATAAAGTTTATATTATTGAGGACTTTGAAAAGCTTACTGTTCAAGGAGAAAATAGTATATTAAAATTTTTAGAAGAGCCTCCTGAGAATACGATAGCCATTTTGCTATCAACGAAGCCAGAACAAATTCTAGATACAATTCATTCACGTTGTCAGCATGTTTATTTTAAACCAAGTGATAAACAGCACTTTATAGATAGATTAGTTGAAGAAGATATCAATAGAGCTGTAGCGGAAATGTTAAGTAGCTATACTACGCAACTCGAAACAGCTAAAGGTTTAAATGAAGAACATGATTTAGTCGCACTTAGGAAAGTAATCTTACATTGGTGTGAGTTGTTATTAACAAATAAACCTATGGCGTTAATAGGAATAATAGAATTATTAAAGCATGCTAAAAATAGAAAGTTACAATCTCTAACGTTAGCAGCGGTAAATGCATTTTTTGAAGATATTATGCATGCCAAAATAGGGATTGATCATCATTTTATATACTCAGATTTAAAAGGTAACACAGAAAAATATGCGAGCCAGTTATCGTTAAATCAAATTATTATCATGTACGATCAAATTACAGAAGCGCACAAAAAATTAATGCAAAATGTTAATCCGACGCTTGTATTTGAACAAATAGTAATCAAAGGTGTGAGTTAGAATGCCAAATATCGTAGGTGTACAATTTCAAAAAGCTGGGAAATTGGAATATTATGCGCCTAAAGATTTAGACGTAAATGTGAATGATTGGGTTGTTGTCGAATCTAAACGTGGCATTGAAATTGGGAGTGTGAAATTCCCGCCTAAAGACGTTGAAGATGGTGATGTTACATTACCTTTAAAAGAAATCATACGTGTTGCTACTGATCAAGATATCGAAACGTATTATCAAAATGATAGAGATGCAACCGATGCATTACAGTTATGTAAAGACTTAGTTAAAGAACAACAGTTGGATATGCGATTAGTTAATTGCGAATATACATTAGATAAATCAAAAGTGATTTTTAATTTTACAGCAGATGATCGCATTGATTTCCGTAAACTTGTGAAACATTTAGCTCAAAATTTAAAAACGCGTATTGAGTTAAGACAAATTGGTGTTCGAGATGAAGCGAAATTATTAGGTGGTATCGGTCCATGTGGACGTTCGCTATGTTGTGCAACGTTCTTAGGGGATTTTGAACCGGTTTCAATCAAGATGGCTAAAGACCAAAACTTATCTTTAAATCCAACTAAAATTTCCGGTGCTTGTGGTCGATTAATGTGCTGCTTAAAATATGAAAATGATTTCTATGAAGAAGCAAGAGCACAATTGCCTGATTTAGGTGATAAGATTGTGACACCTGAAGGTAAGGGACAAGTTATCGGATTAAATATTTTAGACATCTCAATGCAAGTTAAAATCGATGGTTTAGAACAACCATTAGAATATAAAATGGAAGAATTAGAAGCTTTTAATTAAGGAGGCACGTTACTTTTGAACCGCAATGACCTATTTGAAAAAGTTGTAAGACTTGAAAGTAATGTTAATCAATTAAATCAAGAAATGAGTGAATTGAAAGCATTATCTATCCAACTTATTGAAGAAAATGTTGCATTACAAGTTGAAAATGATAACTTAAAATCATTAATGGCTAAGAGCGAACAAGACGTTGAAGCGGTTAAAGTTGCTAGCCGTGTTGAAAAAGACAACAAACCAGTGAGTAAGGAAAAAGATAATAAAAGTTCAATTAAACATGTAAAGAAACCATTACCAAGTAAGGATAATCTCGCTGTATTATATAGTGAAGGCTTCCATATTTGTAATGGAGAACTATTTGGTAAGCATCGCTATGGTGAAGATTGTTTACTATGTATGAATGTGTTAAATAGTTAGACCTTTGGCATATGTTTATTGCTAATGGGTGAAGGTACGTTGTTAAGATACATTGCAATTGCTTAAAACGTACGTTAATGATGAGGGATGGATTTCAACACTTTGAAATATATTGATGTGTTGCAAAGACATCTCTTTTTTAGGAGAAAACAGACCATGTTAAAAGTTAATGAGCGTATTGATGACTTATTTAAGGAAAATTTGAAAATTATCCAAAATGACGATGTTTTTTCATTTTCAACGGATGCATTATTGTTGGGGCATTTTACTGAAGTTAGAAAAAATGACAAAATACTAGATCTATGTGCTGGAAATGGTGTGATTGCACTCTTGTTATCATCTAAGGGCTCACAACCTATAGAGAGTATTGAGATACAGGAACAGCTCGTTGATATGGCGCGTCGCAGTTTCGAATATAATCGTTTAAACGATCGATTGCTAATGCATCATATGGATTTAAAAGAAGTATATCAAAACTTCAAACCATCGCAGTATACATTAGTTACGTGTAATCCACCCTACTTTAAAACGAATCAACGCAATCAGCATCAAAAGGAAGCACATAAAATAGCAAGACATGAGGTTAAGTGTACATTAGAGGATTGTATGATGGCGGCACGTCATTTATTAAAGCAAGGTGGCCGACTCATGATGGTTCATCGAGCTGAAAGGTTGATGGATGTCTTAACCGAAATGCGTAACGCGAGTATAGAACCCAAACGTGTAGTATTTATTTATAGTAAAATAGACAAATCAGCTGTTACGATAGTGGTAGAGGGACGTAAGAATGGTAATCAAGGGTTAACCATTGCACCACCATTTTACATCTATAACAACCAGGGTGACTATACTGATGAGATGAAAGAGGTATATTATGGCTAAGCATTATGTATACATTGTTAAATGCAAAGATGATTCATTATATACAGGTTATACTACAAATGTAGAAGCACGTATTGCGACGCATAATGCAGGAAAAGGTGCTAAATATACAAAAATAAGACGCCCGGTAGTGTTAGTTTATCAAGAAATGTTTGATTCAAAATCAGAAGCCATGCGCAGAGAATATGAAATTAAAACATTTACAAGACAACAAAAATTAAAAATGATTGGGGAGCGTTAAACATGGCGACATTATATCTAGTAGGGACGCCTATTGGTAACCTAGGTGATATTACTTTTCGGGCAATTGAAACTTTGAATCATGTTGATTTCATAGCTTGCGAAGACACACGAGTGACTAAAAAGCTTTGCAATCATTATGATATTCAAACCCCTTTAAAATCGTATCATGAACATAATAAAACGCAACAAACGGCATATTTAATTGATCTATTAAATGAAGGGTACAATGTTGCATTAGTGTCTGATGCAGGTTTACCTTTAATAAGTGATCCAGGTTATGAATTAGTAGTTGCTGCCCATAATCATGATATTCATGTCGAAACGGTACCTGGACCTAATGCTGGATTAACTGCGTTGATGGCAAGTGGCTTACCGTCTTATACGTATACTTTTTTAGGCTTTTTACCTAGAAAAGAAAAAGAAAAGATCGCGATATTACAGGAAAGAATGTATCAAGACAGTACTTTAATTATTTATGAATCTCCTTTTCGAGTAGTTGAAACATTAAAAGCCATTGCGAAAATTGATGAGACTAGACGCGTTGCAGTTGGTCGTGAATTAACGAAAAAGTTCGAACAAATTGTCATGCAAGATGTTGAACACTTATTACACGCATTTCAACAAGATGAAATTATGCAAAAAGGTGAATTTGTTATTTTGATTGAGGGCGCTAAGCCTCTTGAAACTGAACAATGGTTTGAATCATTGACCATATCTGAACATGTTGAACATTATATGTCAGAAAAAAAGATCAAACCTAAAAAAGCAATTAAGTTAGTTGCGGAAGAACGTCATATGAAGACTGGAGAGGTTTATGACATATACCACAATGTTAATGAATGATGTAGCGAAATTAGACACATCGGTTGATTATTTTTTCAAGGGAATTAGGCGATGAAAATCTTAGAAATCACCCATAAATTAATGAATTTATGGTAATGTTAATAGGATACGACACTAGAAAATGGATATGCGCTATAATGATAAATAACTAAATATTAAAGGAATATCGTGATGCGTTTAAGTATCAAAATGTATAAAAACAAATCGTAAGTATATAGTATTATTTTGTAAATGATGAGGAGGACTATTGATGGCGAAAGAAACATTTTATATTACAACCCCAATTTATTATCCAAGTGGTAATTTACATATCGGTCATGCATATTCAACGGTAGCAGGTGATGTGATTTCACGTTACAAGCGTATGCAAGGTTATGATGTTCGTTACCTTACTGGTACAGATGAACATGGCCAAAAAATTCAAGAAAAAGCCCAAAAAGCAGGTAAAACTGAATTAGAGTATTTAGACGAAATGATCAGTGGTATTAAAAAGCTTTGGAGTAAACTAGAAATCTCTAATGATGACTTCATCCGTACGACAGAAGAACGTCATAAACAAGTAGTTGAAAAAGTATTTGAGCGTCTTTTGAAACAAGGTGACATTTACCTTGGTGAGTATGAAGGATGGTATTCAGTACCTGATGAAACATACTATACTGAGTCACAATTAGTAGAACCTGTATATGAAAATGGCAAAATCGTCGGGGGTAAAAGCCCGGATTCTGGTCATGAAGTTGAATTAGTTAAAGAAGAAAGTTATTTCTTTAACATTAATAAATATACAGATAAATTATTAGCGTTTTATGATGCTAATCCAGATTTCATTCAACCACCTTCAAGAAAGAATGAAATGATTAATAACTTTATTAAACCAGGTTTAGAAGACTTAGCCGTATCACGTACATCATTTGACTGGGGTGTTAGAGTTCCATCAAATCCTAAACACGTTGTATACGTATGGATTGATGCACTCGTAAACTATATTTCTTCATTAGGTTATCTATCAGATGACGATGCATTATTCCAAAAATACTGGCCAGCAGATGTACATTTAATGGCGAAGGAAATTGTACGTTTCCACTCAATTATTTGGCCGATTTTATTAATGGCGTTAGACCTACCACTTCCTAAAAAGGTATTTGCACATGGTTGGATTTTGATGAAAGACGGTAAAATGAGTAAATCTAAAGGTAACGTTGTCGATCCAAACGTATTAATCGACCGCTATGGTTTAGATGCAACACGCTACTATTTAATGCGCGAATTACCATTTGGTTCAGATGGTGTGTTCACACCTGAAGCTTTTGTAGAGCGTACAAACTATGATTTAGCGAACGATTTAGGTAACTTAGTGAATCGTACGATTTCTATGATCAATAAGTACTTCCAAGGTGAATTACCTGCTTACGAAGGACCAAAACACGAGTTAGACGAAGATATGGAAGCAATGGCACTTGAAACAGTGAAACACTTCAATGAAAGTATGGAAAGTTTCCAATTCTCTGTGGCATTATCAACGGTATGGAAATTGATTAGTCGTACGAATAAATATATTGATGAGACGACACCATGGGTATTAGCTAAAGATGAGCATCAAAAGGATATGCTTGGTAACGTCATGGCACATTTAGTTGAAAATATTCGATATGCTGCAGTGTTATTACGTCCATTCTTAACACATGCACCTAAAGAAATCTTCAACCAATTAAATATTAATGAACCTGAATTGTTTGAATTAGAAAGCCTTGAGCAATACGGTGCATTGAAACAACCTATTATGGTAACTGAGAAACCAACGCCAATCTTCCCACGTTTAGATACTGATGCGGAAATAGCATATATTAAAGAATCTATGCAACCTCCAAAATCTGAAGAACCTAAAGAAGAAGCGGAAGTACCAAGTAAAGCACAAATTGATATTAAAGATTTCGACAAAGTTGAAATTAAAGCGGCAACTATTACAGATGCTGAAAATGTTCCAAAATCTGATAAATTACTAAAAATTCAAATCGATTTAGGCTCAGAACAACGACAAATTGTTTCTGGTATTGCTAAATTCTATCGTCCAGAAGATATTATTGGTAAAAAAGTAGCAGTAGTTACAAACTTAAAACCAGCAAAATTAATGGGCCAAAAATCTGAAGGAATGATTTTATCAGCTGAAAAAGACGGTGTTTTAACATTAGTTAGCTTGCCAAGTGCAATTCCAAATGGTGCAGTTATTAAATAGTAATAAAGTGTAAAATGAGGAGAGATAAAATGTTAATCGATACACATGTCCATTTAAATGATGAACAATATGCAGAAGATTTAACTGAAGTCATTTCTCGTGCGAGAGAAGCAGGTGTTGACCGTATGTTTGTTGTTGGTTTTGATACACCGACAATTGAACGTGCGATGACATTAATAGATGAATATGATTTTATTTATGGCATTATTGGTTGGCACCCTGTTGATGCTATTGATTTCACAGATGAACGTTTACAATGGATTGAACAATTAGCACAACATCCTAAAGTCATTGGTATAGGAGAAATGGGATTAGACTATCATTGGGATAAATCTCCAGCTGATGTTCAAAAAGATGTGTTTAGAAAGCAAATTGCGCTCGCTAAAAGGGTAAACTTGCCTATTATTATTCACAATCGTGAAGCGACGCAAGATTGTGTCGATATATTGATGGAAGAGCATGCTGAAGAAGTAGGCGGCATTATGCATAGCTTTAGTGGTTCTCCTGAAATCGCAGATGTGGTTATTAATAAATTAAATTTCCATATTTCTTTAGGTGGTCCAGTTACGTTTAAGAATGCTAAGCAACCTAAAGAGGTCGCAAAACATGTACCTATGGATAGATTATTAGTTGAAACAGATGCGCCTTATCTTTCACCTCATCCTTATAGAGGTAAACGTAATGAACCTGAACGTGTGACTTTAGTTGCACAACAAATTGCAGAATTACGTGGAATGACATATGAAGATGTATGTCGTCAGACTACCGAAAATGCTGAACGTTTATTTAAATTAAAATAATATGATATGTCTGAGAAAGATGTTAAACCGTGTCTGTCATGGTATGATTTTAGCAACATGACACACGGCATCTTTCTCATTTTTTATATGATGAGCAGTTATAATATATGTGAAATGAATTTGAAAGGTAAGGATTTTTATTATGAAAATCAATGAATTTATCGTCGTAGAAGGTAGAGATGATACAGAACGTGTAAAGTCGGCTGTTGAATGTGACACGATTGAAACAAATGGTAGTGCCATTAATAAAGAAACGTTAGCAGTCATCCAAAATGCACAAGAAACAAGAGGGGTGATTGTATTAACGGACCCTGACTTTCCAGGTGATAAAATACGACACACGATTACAGAACATGTTTCAGGCGTTAAACATGCGTATTTAGATCGAGAGAAAGCTAAAAATAAGCGTGGTAAAATTGGCGTTGAACATGCAGACCCCCAAGATATTAGAGATGCCTTAATGCATGTCAGCTCTCCTTTTGAAGAAGCGGAAGAGTCAATTGACAAAAGTGTGCTGATTGATTTAGGTTTAATCATCGGCAAAGATGCACGTCGTAGAAGAGACATATTAGGTCGTAAGTTACACATTGGACATTCAAACGGTAAGCAATTATTGAAGAAACTTAATGCATTTGGTTATACAGAAGCAGATGTGCGCGAAGCATTATCTATGGAAAAGGAGAGTGAATAAAAGGTGGAGAGAAAAGATATTGCGACACCTTCACGAACGCGAGCGTTGTTAGATCAATTTGGATTTAACTTTAAAAAAAGTTTAGGACAAAACTTCTTAGTAGATGTTAATATCATTCATAAAATTATAGATGCGAGTCAAATTGATGACCATACAGGTGTTATTGAAGTGGGACCTGGTATGGGGTCTTTAACAGAACAATTAGCGAAGCGTGCTAAAAAAGTGATGTCATTTGAAATAGACCAACGACTGATACCAGTTTTAAAAGAAACATTAGCGCCTTATGACAATATTACGATTATTAACGAGGATATATTGAAAGCAGACATTGCTAAAGCGGTTGAAACATATCTAAATGATTGTGACAAAATCATGGTCGTAGCTAATCTGCCGTATTATATAACAACACCAATTCTACTGAACTTAATGCAACAAGATATTCCGATTGATGGCTATGTTGTAATGATGCAAAAAGAAGTGGGAGAACGTTTGAATGCGCAAGTAGGAACGAAATCATATGGCTCATTATCTATTGTCGCACAGTACTATACTGAAACAAGTAAAGTGTTAACTGTGCCTAAATCTGTATTTATGCCACCACCTAATGTAGACTCCATAGTGGTTAAATTAATGCAAAGAGAAACGCCACTCGTTCACGTGGATAATGAAGAAGCGTTCTTTAAATTAGCTAAAGCAGCGTTTGCACAAAGACGTAAAACAATTAATAACAATTATCAGAACTTCTTTAAAGATGGAAAGCAGCATAAAGAAAGTATATTAAAATGGCTTGAGCAAACAGGTATTGATCCTAAAAGACGTGGAGAAACGCTATCAATACAAGATTTTGCACGATTGTATGAAGAAAAGAAAAAATTCCCAGAATTAGAAAATTAAATTGTTGACAAAGCGCGACTACATTGATAAAATTTAAATTTTGTTTGACAAAACACCTCGAAATATGGTATTATGTAACTTGTAGCGAGGTGGAGCAATATGCCAAAATCAATTTTGGACATCAAAAATTCTATTGATTGTCACTTAGGAAATCGTATTGTACTAAAAGCCAACGGTGGTCGTAAAAAAACAATCGAACGTTGTGGTGTGTTAAAAGAAACATATCCTTCAGTATTTGTTGTTGAATTAGACCAAGATAAGCATAATTTCGAAAGAGTTTCGTATACATATACGGATGTTCTTACAGAGAACGTACAAGTTTCATTTGAAGAAGATAATCATCAAGAAGTAGTTGCACACTAATTTAGACATAAATATAGAGTGGTTTAGTGTACTTCAACTCTATAATTAAAATGTATTGGGTGTTGGGCTTATTAAGTTCAACGCTCTTTTTTTGTAGCATCATAAAGGTTGTTTAGAATGTGGACAACAAAATGTGTCCAATCTTAATCATTTTACTTCAAAATAATAGAATTTCATCAGAAAACGTATATTAGTAGATTAAAATGATTGTTTTATTAAGATTTTACATAAATTTGTCATGTATCTATCAAATATTTTTAGTCTTTGTGTTAAAATCATCTTATTACTATTGATGAAGAGAGGGCGGAAAAATGATATATGAAACGGCACCAGCCAAGATAAATTTGACGCTCGATACACTTTTCAAAAGAAATGACGGATATCATGAAATTGCGATGATTATGACGACTGTTGATTTAAATGATCGCTTGTCTTTTCAAAAAAGAAAAGATAAAAAAATTGTTGTTGATATTGAACATAACTATGTTCCAAATGATCATAAAAATTTAGCTTATCGTGCAGCACAATTGATGATGGAGACGTATGATTTAAAAGAAGGTGTAACCATCACTATAGATAAAGATATTCCTGTTTCTGCCGGATTAGCAGGAGGATCGGCTGATGCAGCTGCTACAATGCGTGGCATTAATCGTCTGTTCAATTTAGATAAATCACTGCATGAATTGAGTGAGTTGGGTATTCAAATTGGGACAGATATTCCATTTTGTATTTATAACAGAACTGCAGTATGCAAAGGTAGAGGTGAGAAGATACGCTTCTTAAAAAAGCCACCTTCAGCTTGGGTTGTGTTGGCGAAGCCTAATTTAGGTATATCATCTCCAGATGTATTCAAGGCGTTGGATTTGGATGACACACATCATGTTGATACAGAAATGTGTGAACAAGCGATTGTTAATGGTAATTATCAACAGTTGTGCCAAAGTTTATCGAATCGTTTAGAACCAGTATCGATGTCAATGCATCCTGAAATTCGAAAAATAAAGAATAATATGTTGCAGTGTGGTGCAGATGGCGCGCTTATGAGTGGCAGTGGACCGACCGTATATGGACTTGCACAAAAAGAAAGCCAAGCGAAAAAATTATATAATGCTGTAAATGGCTGCTGTAATGAAGTGTATTTAGTTAGATTATTAGGATAGAAGGGTTGAACAACAAATGAGGTATAAAAGAAGTGAACGTATCGTCTTTATGACACAGTATTTAATGAACCATCCAAATCAGTTAGTACCTTTAACTTTTTTTGTGAAGAAATTTAAACAAGCTAAATCTTCAATTAGTGAAGATGTTCAAATCATTAAAAATACTTTCCAAAAAGAAAAATTAGGTACAGTTATTACGACAGCAGGCGCTAGTGGCGGTGTAACCTATAAACCGATGATGAGCAAAGAAGAAGCGTCAGAGATTATTGATGAAATTATTGAGCTACTTCAAGAGAAAGAACGATTATTACCGGGTGGCTATCTGTTCTTATCAGATTTAGTCGGAAACCCTTCTTTACTTAATAAAGTTGGCAAATTAATTGCTAGCATTTATATGGAAGAGGACCTTGATGCGGTTGTGACAATCGCTACAAAAGGGATATCACTTGCCAATGCGGTAGCGAACGTATTAAATTTACCTGTAGTAGTAATTAGAAAAGACAATAAAGTTACTGAGGGGTCTACTGTATCGATTAACTATGTGTCAGGCTCTTCTCGTAAAATCGAAACGATGGTACTTTCTAAACGTACGTTAGCTGAAAATTCTAATGTACTCGTCGTTGATGATTTTATGAGAGCAGGGGGTTCAATTAATGGTGTTATGAATCTGATGAATGAGTTTAAGGCACACGTTAAAGGGGTATCTGTACTTGTAGAATCAAAAGAAGTTAAACAAAGATTGATTGAGGATTATACTTCTTTAGTTAAATTATCTGATGTAGATGAATACAATCAGGAATTTAAAGTAGAACCTGGCAATAGTTTGTCTAAATTTTCTTAAAAGGAGTTTTTACATCATGAAAATGATTAACACTAACAAAGCACCAGAAGCTTTATGACCATACTCACATGCTATGGTTGTGAATAATTTAGTATTTACATCTGGACAAATCCCATTAGATACTGAAGGGAATATTGTCAGTGATGATGTAAAAGAACAAACAAAACAAGTGCTAGACAATTTGTCTGTAGTACTTGAAGAAGCTGGTTCGGATTTAAACTCAGTTGTGAAAGCAACCATCTTTATCTCCGATATGAATGAATTTCAACAAATAAACGAAGTATATGGTAGTTATTTCAGCGAACATCAACCAGCACGTAGTTGTGTTGAAGTTGCACGCTTACCTAAAGACGTTAAAGTTGAAATTGAAGTTGTAGGTAAAGTAAAAGGAATATAATTTCCTTGATTAGAAAATTGTCAAGCTTCTAACAAACAAAGATATATATACTAGGGGGGCTCACTACATGAAAGTGACAGATGTTAGACTTAGAAAAATACAAACAGATGGCAGAATGAAAGCACTTGTTTCAATTACATTAGATGAAGCTTTTGTAATTCATGATTTACGTGTAATTGAAGGAAACTCAGGTCTTTTCGTTGCAATGCCAAGTAAACGTACACCAGATGGTGAATTCCGTGATATCGCGCATCCAATTAACTCTGATATGAGACAAGAAATTCAAGATGCCGTTATGAAAGTATATGACGAAACAGATGAAGTTATTCCAGATAAAAACGCTTCATCAGAAGATTCAGACGAAGCTTAAATAAACCATACATTCATAGCAGGTTCAACATTAAATGTGTTGAACCTGCTTTTTTAAGTTGTGAAATGTATGCTAAAGTATTCAAATTGTGTATACATATTTTTGAAAATTTAAATAGACTAAATGATAAAACCTTCTAAATCTTGAAACTCGAACTTGAGTTAAATTATAATAAATTAGAAGTGTAAAATTTATTGGAGGGTTACCATTCATGCAAAGAAATGCGGTAATATTAGCAGCTGGAAAAGGTACTAGAATGAAATCAAATAAATATAAAGTACTACATGAAGTTGCAGGGAAATCAATGGTAGAACATGTGTTAACAAATGTTAAGCATGCTGGTGTGAACCAAATCGTGACAATCGTTGGTCACGGTGCTGAAGATGTTAAAGCAACTTTAGGAGATCAATCATTATATAGTTATCAAGAAGAACAATTGGGAACAGCGCACGCAGTAAAGATGGCCAATGAGCATTTAGAAAATATGGAAGGCACAACATTAGTTGTTTGTGGAGATACACCACTTATCACTGCACATACGTTGCAGAAGTTAATTGATCATCATGAAAGTACGCACGCACAGGCTACAGTATTATCAGCAACTGCTCAAATTCCATTTGGTTACGGTCGTATTGTTCGAGATGAGGCGCACAGATTACAACGTATCGTTGAAGAAAAAGATGCGACAAAAGAAGAAAAGGCATTAACTGAAATTAGCTCAGGTATTTTTGCATTCGATAACCAAGTGCTTTTTTCTAAATTAGCGGAAGTTAAAAATGACAACGCGCAAGGAGAATATTACTTGCCTGATGTGATTACTTTAATCTTAGAAGATGAAGGTATTGCAGAAGTCTATCATACAGATGATTTTAATGAAATTATGGGTGTAAATGATCGTGTGATGTTAAGTAATGCTGAAAAAGCGTTACAACAACGCATTAATATTGCGCACATGAGAAATGGTGTAACGATTATTGACCCTACAACTACATTTATTGGTCCGGATGTTAAGATTGGTATGGACACAATTATTGAACCTGGTGTGCGAATTAATGGTGACACAACAATTGGAGAAGAAACTGTTATCGGACAATATTCTGAAATCAACAATAGTCGTATTGGCGCACATGTTGATATCAAACAATCAGTGATTAATGACGCTGTTGTGGGTGATAAAACAAAAGTTGGTCCATTTGCGCAATTAAGACCGGGTTCTAACTTAGGTTCGGAAGTGAAAGTCGGCAACTTTGTAGAAGTGAAAAAAGCAGACCTTAAAGATGGTGCTAAAGTATCTCATTTAAGTTATATCGGAGATGCTGAAATCGGTGAACGTACGAATATTGGTTGTGGTTCAATTACTGTAAATTATGATGGTGTAAACAAATTCAAAACGGTTGTTGGTAAAGATGCATTTATTGGTTGTAATACTAACTTAGTAGCACCTGTAACTGTAGGTGATGGCGTATTAATTGCTGCAGGATCTACAATTACGGACAACGTACCTAATGAAAGTTTAGCGCTTGCGCGTGCCCGTCAAATCACAAAAGAGGGCTATCTTAAAAAGTAAGTTTTTGATAAAATTTCGTATCTCTTTTCTACAATTTTTTGTTGAACATAGTAAAAACGATTGATTTTTTATATAATGAAAGTGTCTAAGTTAAAAATTGGAGGACTATAAATGTTAAATAATGAATACAAGAATTCATCTTTAAAGATTTTTTCTTTAAAAGGAAATGAGCCATTAGCACAAGAAGTAGCTGATCGAGTAGGGATTGAATTAGGGAAATGTTCTGTAAAACGCTTCAGTGATGGAGAAATTCAAATCAATATTGAAGAAAGTATTCGTGGATGTGATGTCTTCATTATCCAACCAACTTCAAATCCGGTTAATTTACACTTGATGGAGCTATTGATTATGATCGATGCATGTAAACGTGCATCAGCAGCTAATATCAATATTGTGGTTCCATACTATGGCTATGCACGACAAGATAGAAAAGCACGTAGCCGTGAACCTATTACAGCTAAATTAGTAGCTAACTTAATTGAAACAGCTGGCGCTAATCGCATGATTGCTTTAGATTTACATGCACCACAAATTCAAGGATTCTTTGATATTCCAATCGACCACTTAATGGGTGTACCTATCATTGGTCAACATTTTGAAAACGACCCTAACATTGACCCAGAAGAATGTGTTGTCGTATCACCTGACCATGGTGGTGTAACACGTGCACGTAAACTTGCCGACATTTTAAAAACTCCGATTGCAATTATTGATAAACGTCGTCCTAAACCAAACGTGGCAGAAGTAATGAATATTGTTGGTGAAATTGAAGGACGTACTGCGATTATTATTGATGATATTATTGATACAGCAGGAACAATTACATTAGCTGCACAAGCGCTTAAAGATAAAGGTGCTAAAGATGTATATGCATGTTGTACACACCCAGTGTTATCAGGCCCTGCAAAAGAACGTATCGAAAATTCAGCAATTAAAGAATTAATCGTTACAAACTCAATCTTACTTGATGACGCTCGTAAGCCATCAAATACAAAAGAATTATCAGTTGCTGGTTTATTAGCACAAGCCATTATCCGTGTTTATGAACGTGAATCAGTCAGTGTATTATTTGACTAAAGTTTACAAATGCGTTTGACTTATATTTTTTAAGCGTGTATAATACATTCGTTCGTGGTTTTACGAACTAATAAACACTTGCAAGCAACTTATAAAGTTGATGGGTAAGTGAAGGGAAGTCCAGAACTTAAGATTCTCACGATAATAAGTATCTAGACTTGAAAATGAAAGGTGGAAATACGAATGGCTTCATTAAAGTCAATCATCCGTCAAGGTAAACAAACGCGTTCTGACCTTAAAAAATTACGTAACACAGGTAAAGTACCTGCAGTAGTTTATGGTTATGGTACTAAAAATACTTCAGTTAAAGTTGATGAAGTTGAATTCATCAAAATTATCCGTGAAGTAGGACGTAACGGCGTTATCGATTTAGGCGTTGGTTCTAAAACAATTAAAGTTATGGTGTCTGATTATCAATTCGACCCACTTAAAAACCAAATTACGCACATCGACTTCTTAGCAATCAACATGACTGAAGAACGTACTGTTGACGTACCAGTTCACTTAGTAGGTGAAGCTGTTGGCGCTAAAGAAGGTGGCGTAGTTGAACAACCATTATTCGACTTACAAATTACAGCAACTCCAGAAAATATCCCTGAATCAATTGAAGTAGACATTACTGAATTAGAAGTTAATGATAGCTACTCAGTTGCAGATATTAAAGTTTCTGGTGATTTCACAATTGAAAATGACCCAGAAGAATCTGTTGTAACAGTAGTTCCTCCAACTGATGAACCTACTGAAGAAGAAGTTGAAGCTATGGAAGGTGAATCAGCAACTGAAGAACCTGAAGTAGTTGGTGAAGACAAAGAAGATGACGAAGAAAACAAAGAAGAAGAATAATTCGTTGAATGTTATCTTTAATCATTTAGGATAAAACATAATATAAGGCTACAATGCCAAATCGCAGTAGCTATATGAGTTGATTAGGCACATATATCAAGTGTACGCAACGCTAATTATCCTTGCGGGGGTGGAATCATGGATTCGTTAAGAATTCTGTTCTGCCCCTTTTTTGTGTTATTATAGGGAATGTTATAGAATAAGGAATAATTGATATGCACAATTCTATTCAGTTGATAGATATCATTATAAATGAAACACAATGGAGGTCACATCGTATGAAATGTATTGTGGGTCTTGGAAATATAGGTAAGCGATTTGAGTTAACAAGACACAATATCGGATTTGAAGTCATCGATTTTATTTTAGAGAAACACCATTTCTCATTAGATAAACAAAAATTTAAAGGTGCTTATACTATTGAACGTCTAAATGGCGAAAAGGTCCTATTTATTGAACCAATGACGATGATGAATCTTTCAGGTGAGGCAGTTGGGCCATTAATGGATTATTACAATGTTGAAGTGGAAGATTTAATTGTCTTATATGATGATTTAGATTTATCTCAAGGTCAAATCCGATTGCGCCAAAAAGGTAGCGCTGGAGGACACAATGGTATGAAGTCTATAATTAAACATTTAGGTACAGATCAATTTAAACGTATTCGTATTGGTGTAGGGAGACCAACAAACGGTATGTCAGTACCTGATTATGTATTACAGAAATTCTCAAAAGAAGAAATGATCATTATGGATAAAGTAATCGAACATTCAGCACATGCAGTAGAAGCATTTATTGAAAGTTCACGCTTTGATCATGTAATGAATCAATATAACGGAGAAGTCAATTGAGACCTATTATTTCAGAGTATATTCAAAATGATAAACGTTTCCAAGAACTTGATGACGTCTTCGGCCAACAGAATATACTTGTCACTGGCCTTTCTCCCTCAGCAAAAGCAACGATTATTGCTGAAAAGTATTTAAAAGATCAAAAACAAATGTTGTTAATTACAAACAACTTATATCAAGCAGATAAATTAGAAACTGATATTTTACAATATGTCGATCATTCTGAAGTGTATAAATATCCTGTACAAGATATTATGACTGAAGAATTCTCAACGCAAAGCCCTCAACTTATGAGTGAACGTGTACGTACACTAACTGCATTAGCTCATAATAAGAAAGGGTTATTTATCGTTCCTTTAAATGGATTGAAAAAATGGCTTACACCATTTGATTTATGGAAAGATCATCAACTCACGCTCAAAGTAGGCGAAGATATCGACGTTGATGAATTCTTAAACAAATTAGTGAATATGGGGTATCGTCGTGAAAGTGTCGTATCACACATTGGTGAGTTCTCATTACGTGGCGGTATTATCGACATTTATCCACTCATAGGTCAACCTGTTCGAATCGAATTGTTTGATACTGAAGTTGATTCCATTCGCGACTTTGATGTTGAAACGCAACGTTCAAATGACAATATTGAAGAAGTTGCGATTACGACGGCAAGTGATTACATTATTACAGATGAGGTCATTCAACACTTACAAACTGAATTAAAGGCGGCATATGAAACAACACGCCCAAAAATTGATAAATCTGTCCGTAATGATTTGAAAGAGACTTACGAAAGTTTCAAATTGTTTGAAACGACGTTCTTTGATCATCAATTATTACGTCGTTTGGTGGCATTTATGTATGACCAGCCTTCAACACTAATTGACTATTTTGCAGAAGATGCCATCATTGTAACGGATGAATATAACCGTATTAAAGAAACTGAAAAGACATTAACAACTGAAGTGGACGACTTTATTCAGAACTTAATAGAAAGTGGAAATGGTTTTATGGGGCAATCATTTATGCAATATGATGGTTTTGAATCATTGCTAAAAGATTATCCAGTAACCTATTTCACTTTATTTACATCGACAATGCCTGTTCAGTTGCAACATATTATTAAATTTTCATGTAAACCAGTGCAACAATTCTACGGGCAATATGATATCATGCGTTCAGAATTCCAACGTTATGTGCATAATGACTACAACATTGTAGTGTTAGTAGAAACGGAAACGAAAGTTGAACGTATCCAATCAATGTTGAACGAGATGCATATACCGACTGTTACAAATGTTCATAATGACATTAAATCTGGACAAGTCATTGTTACAGAAGGCAGTCTATCAGAAGGCTTCGAATTACCCTATATGCAACTCGTTGTCATAACTGAGCGCGAATTGTTCAAGACTAAGCAAAAGAAACAACGTAAACGCACTAAGACGCTATCAAATGCTGAAAAAATCAAGTCATATCAAGACCTTAATGTCGGTGACTATGTTGTACATGTGCATCATGGGGTAGGTCGTTACTTAGGTGTTGAAACACTAGAAGTTGGCGATGTTCACCGAGATTATATTAAATTACAATATAAAGGCACAGACCAACTGTTTGTACCAGTTGATCAAATGGACCAAGTGCAAAAATATGTTGCTTCCGAAGATAAATCCCCTAAACTAAACAAACTTGGTGGTTCAGAATGGAAGAAAACAAAGGCTAAAGTTCAACAAAGTGTTGAAGATATTGCGGATGAATTAATCGCATTGTATAAAGAACGTGAAATGTCAGTAGGATACCAATACGGTGAAGATACTGCTGAGCAAAGTGCGTTTGAAATGGACTTCCCATACGAATTGACGCCAGACCAAGCGAAGTCGATTGACGAAATCAAAGGTGATATGGAACGCGAGCGTCCAATGGATCGCCTATTATGCGGTGACGTAGGATATGGTAAGACAGAAGTTGCTGTTCGAGCTGCTTTCAAAGCAGTGATGGAAGGTAAACAGGTTGCATTTCTTGTTCCTACAACGATTTTAGCGCAACAACACTATGAAACATTAATTGAACGAATGCAAGATTTTCCGGTGCAAATTGAATTGATTAGTCGATTCCGTTCAACTAAAGAGGTCAAAGAAACAAAAGAAGGACTTAAATCAGGATATGTGGATATTGTAGTTGGAACACATAAATTGTTAGGCAAAGATATTCATTATAAAGACTTGGGCTTATTAATAGTCGATGAAGAACAACGCTTTGGTGTACGTCATAAAGAACGTATTAAGACAATGAAGACCAATGTTGATGTGTTAACTTTAACTGCAACACCAATCCCAAGAACACTGCATATGAGTATGCTTGGTGTACGTGATTTATCAGTCATTGAAACACCTCCAGAGAATCGTTTTCCTGTACAAACTTATGTGTTAGAACAAAACAGTAATTTTATAAAAGAAGCTTTAGAACGTGAATTATCGCGTGACGGACAAGTATTCTATTTATATAACAGAGTGCAATCAATTTATGAAAAGCGTGAACAATTACAGATGTTAATGCCGGATGCTAATATTGCTGTTGCACATGGTCAGATGACAGAACGCGATCTTGAAGAAACAATGCTCAGTTTCATCAATGGCGAATTTGATATTTTAGTGACTACAACCATTATTGAAACAGGTGTGGATGTACCTAATGCGAACACGTTAATCATTGAAGAAGCGGATCGCTTTGGTTTAAGTCAATTGTATCAATTACGTGGTCGTGTAGGACGCTCAAGTCGTATCGGCTATGCCTACTTCTTACACGCCGCAAATAAAGTGTTAACTGAAACAGCAGAAGAAAGATTACAAGCGATTAAAGAATTTACTGAACTAGGTTCAGGGTTCAAAATTGCGATGCGTGATTTAAATATTCGTGGTGCCGGAAACTTACTTGGTAAACAACAACATGGCTTTATCGACTCTGTCGGATTCGACTTGTATTCACAAATGTTAGAAGAAGCGGTTAACGAAAAACGTGGCATCAAAGAAGAAGAACCAAATGCACCAGAAGTAGAAATGGAATTAAACTTAGACGCTTATTTACCAGCAGAATATATTCAAAACGAGCAAGCTAAAATTGAAATTTATAAAAAACTACGCAAAGTTGAAACGGAAGAACAATTATTTGATATTAAAGATGAGTTAATCGATCGCTTCAATGATTACCCAGTAGAAGTTGAACGTTTGCTTGAAATGGTAGAAATTAAAATACATGCACTACATGCTGGTGTAACTTTAATTAAGGATAAAGGTAAGCAAATTGAAGTGTCTTTATCAGCGAAAGCAACAGAACAAATCAATGGTGAAGTATTGTTTAAACAAACACAACCTTTAGGACGTGCAATGAAACTTGGTGTTAAAGAGAACCGTATGCATGTCACGCTTACGAAATCTAAGCAATGGTTAGATAATTTGAAATTCCTTGTGAAATGTCTTGAAGGAAGTATGGCTATTGAAGATGAAGATTAAGAAGATGTCAGAGTCTAAATCGACACAATCGTTGTCATCTGAATCTACGAATTCTAGACACACAGCATTTAATGGTGTTGTGATTCTAACCCTTGCGCTCGTCACCGTCAAAGTATTAAGTGCAATTTACCGAGTACCTTATCAAAATGTACTCGGTGATACGGGTTTATATGCGTATCAACAAGTTTATCCCATTGTGGCACTAGGTATGATTTTATCTATGAATGCTATTCCGAGTGCGGTTACACAAACGTTTGGTATTAGTGGACAAGCTGCTTCGTTCTCCAAAGTATTATTACGATTCCAAATGATTGGAATCATGATATTTATACTGCTCTTATTATTAGCGAATCCAGTGGCTGTGTTAATGGGAGATTCAAGACTTGCGCCAATGTTAAGAATGGCAAGCTTAAGTTATCTATTCATCGGCATACTAGGCGTGTGTCGTGGCTATTATCAAAGTCAAAGACGAATGAACATACCTGCTATTTCCCAGGTAATTGAACAAATGATTCGTGTTGGATTTATTATTGTAGCGATTGTTTTATTTATGATAAGAGATTGGTCCATATATCAAGCGGGGACGATTGCGATTTTAGCTTCTGCACTTGGATTCTTAGGTTCAAGCCTCTTTTTAATAGTGATGAAACCTTTCGCCTTCAAAATGCAGAACATATCGGTGGATATACCTTGGAAAGACTTACTTATGGCTACGCTTGTCTTTGCATTGAGTCAGTTATTGGTTATATTATGGCAATTTGTAGATAGTTTTACCATTGTTCATACGTTACAATCACATGGTTTGCATTTTAAAGAAGCAATCATGCAAAAAGGAATATATGATCGTGGTGCTTCATTTATACAAATGGGGTTAATTGTTACAACCACATTTAGCTTTGTGCTCATACCATTATTGACTGAGGCGATTGAACAACAAAATCAAGTAAAAATGAATCGTTATGCTAACGCATCGCTTAAGATTACGATTCTAATTAGTTCAGCAGCAGGTATAGGATTAATTAATTTATTGCCTATGATGAATGCGGTCTTCTTTAAGACGAATAGCCTAAGTTTCACACTTGGATTCTATATGTTAACTGTTATATGTGTGTCACTCATTATGATGGATATTGCATTGCTACAAGTACTTAATTGTATTCGCCCGATATTGATTGGAGTAATGGTTGGCTTAATTGTGAAAGCTATACTGAACGTGCTGTTGATTTCGCAGTATGGTATTGCCGGCGCTAGTATAAGTACGGTTATGTCACTCGCTTGCTTTGTAGTCATATTGCATAGAGAAGTGCTTAAACAGTATCGCTTTAATCGAATGAAACCTTTCATTTTGAAAATGATTACTGCATTAGCCGTCATGACAATCGTTATTCAAATCATTATGGAATTGTTACCTGTAGTAGGACGTATCGGTGGACTTATAATGTTAGTTATTGTAGCAATCCTAGGCGTTGCCGTATTATTGCTACTCGTGATGTACATGAATATTTTAAGCTATAGAGAATTAAAACATTTGCCATTTGGCGATAAGCTTTATCATATTAAGAAAGGACGACATTAATGACACATACAATTACAATTGTTGGTTTAGGTAACTACGGTTTAGATGAATTGCCACTTGGTATATATCGTTTCTTAATACAACAACCGCTTGTTTATACACGTACACTTGAACATCCTGTAATCAATCAATTACAAGATGAACTCAAATTTGAAAGCTTTGATACAGTTTATGAAGCAAACGAAGATTTCGATTCGGTTTATCAACAAATCGTCGACTTTTTAATAGAAAAAGCACAAGCACAAGACGTGGTCTATGCCGTGCCTGGACATCCGCGAGTAGCTGAAACGACGACAGCCAAGTTGCTTGATTATCACGCACATCATCAAGACGTAGACGTTAAAATGCTAGGTGGTAAAAGTTTTATTGATGATATCTTTGCAGCAATCGATCAAGATCCTAATGATGGTTTTACTTTATTGGATGGAACTGCTTTAACAGAACATTTACTCAATGTACGTACGCATACACTTATTACGCAAGTATACAGTGCTATGATTGCAGCAGATATTAAAATCACTTTAATGGAACATTATCCAGATGACTTCTTAGTAAAAATCGTGACTGGTGCGCACAGTACAGGGGCTAATGTACTGGAGGTGCCACTATTTGAGCTTGATCATCATGAGGATGCTTTTAATAATTTAACGAGTGTATATGTACCGAAAGTGACAAATGATGAAGCACTGTATCAGAATTTTGACTATGCAGTAGAAGTGATAGATCGCTTAGTAGATGATGAAATAGGTTGCCCATGGGATCGTGTTCAAACACATGACTCTCTTAAACGTTATTTATTAGAAGAGAGCTTCGAATTGTTTGAAGCGATAGATAATGAAGATGATTGGCACATGATAGAAGAATTAGGTGACATCTTACTGCAAGTGCTCTTGCATGCTAGTATTGGTAAAAAAGAAGGTTATATGGACATCACAGAAATTATTGAGAGTCTCAGTGCTAAGATGATTCGTCGTCATCCACACATTTTCGGTGATGAAAATGCAGAATCCATAGAAGATTTAAATGACATTTGGCAGACAGCTAAGAGTAAAGAAGGTAAATCACCACGCGTTAAATTTGAGAAAGTATTTGCAGACCACTTCATGGCATTGTATGATAAAACCAAAAATAGGGATTTTGATGAAGAAACCCTTAGAAACTATTTGCAACAAGGGGAGAAAGATTCATGAGATTAGATAAATATTTAAAAGTATCACGACTCGTTAAGCGTCGTACTTTGGCGAAAGAAATAAGTGACCAAGGTCGTATTACTGTAAATGGTAATGTAGCCAAAGCTGGGACAGATGTTAAAGTAGAAGATGAACTGGTTATTCGTTTCGGACAAAAGCTGGTTACAGTTAAAGTAACGGGTTTAAGTGAACATGCTTCTAAAGAAAACGCTAAAGGTATGTATGATTTAATTAAAGAAGAACGAATTAATCAAAATCAATTTGAAGAAGAATAGACTGAAGGAGGTGACAAGCAATGAGTAAAAAGGTAGAAAACATAGGAAACCAGTATACCTCCGAAAAAAACCGAAAGAAACAACGACAACAGAAAAAAATGCGAGTTGTTAGACGACGAGTGACCGTATTCGGTGGGATACTATTAGCGATCATTATTATTCTATCCATCATGCTTGTCGTCCAAAAACAAAGCAATGATAAAGCTGCAGTTGAGCGAAAGCATAAAGAGGAACAATTTCAAAAAAAACAAGATGAGGAAATCGCATTAAAAGAAGAGCTCAGTAATTTAAATAATAAGGACTACATTGAGAAGGTAGCAAGAGATGATTATTACTTGAGTAATAAAGGTGAAGTTATTTTTAAATTGCCTAATAACGATGATGATTCTAAATCAAAATCCTCAAATGACAACTGATAATATAAAAGATAATCGTTTTTCTTAAAGAAGAATGAATTATCTGGTTTTATAGCATTGTGAAAATATTAAAACAGGAATATAATAAGTTTAAAATCGAATCAAAATCGGGAGGATTTATTTAGAATATGTCAATCGAAGTAGGAAACAAGCTAAAAGGTAAAGTTACTGGTATCAAAAAATTTGGTGCATTCGTAGAATTACCTGAAGGAAAAAGTGGCTTAGTTCATATCAGTGAAGTGGCTGATAACTATGTTGAGAATGTTGAAGATCACCTATCAGTTGGAGACGAAGTTGAAGTTAAAGTCTTATCTATTGCAGATGACGGTAAAATTAGCCTTTCAATTAAAAAAGCCAAAGATCGTCCTCGTAGACCACAACATAAATCAAATCACAATAGACCACCACAACAAAAAGGTGAAGATTTCGAAAAGAAATTAAGCAATTTCTTGAAAGATAGTGAAGATAAATTAACATCTATTAAACGACAAACAGAATCAAGACGTGGCGGTAAAGGTTCAAGACGCTAATTTAAATATATTATTTATATGATTATAGGTAATAGCAAGGATGACATCATTATAGGTGACATTCACTACGAACATACATGGTTGTTGTCCTGTCGAATGGCCCTTTATTTATATATATGATGTGTTATTTTTGCGGGGTGGAACTTAAAATTCAACAATGAATTTTAGTTCCACTCTTTTTTTGATGAGCGCATTACAGCACTGTATTACGTAATGTTCTAGGGATTAAGGAGGTCTGAATGTTGAAAGTTAATACGTCGCTATGGAACAATACAGATCATATTGTGATTGCAGTTTCGACAGGTATAGATAGTATGTCGCTGTTGCATCATTTACTTACACAATTATCACATACGTATAAACAATTGACTTGTCTACATGTTAATCACGGCTTGCGAGAGGCATCGCATAAGGAAGAAGCATTTATAGAAGCGTTTTGTAAACAACACGCCATCCCTTGTTATGTGAAACGATTGAATTTAACTGATATCGTAGCACAGGGTAAGAGTATACAAGCTGATGCGCGTTATCTGCGTTATGAGTGGTTTGATGAAATGATGAAGCAATTAAAGGCAGACGTATTGCTTACAGCACATCATTTAGATGATCAACTTGAAACCATTTTTTATCGACTGTTTACAGGGCGTTCTACGCGAAGTACTTTAGGAATAGACGTTCAATCGAAACGTCGTCACTATACAATAAGTCGCCCATTACTGGAAGTTTCAAAAGATGACATACGCGACTATCAGCATAAATATCAAGTTCCCTATTACGAGGATAGTTCAAATAGTGATAATAAATATGTTAGAAATGATATTCGTAATCGGTTATTACCAGCGATTAACCAAAATTCAGAGCTTGATAGCACGCATTTACTAAAGCTAAAACGTTGGCACGACATCCAATTACGTGAAAGTCGAAAAAAAGCCGATGCTTTTATTGAACATGACATCTCGATCAATAATAATACAACACAGATTCAGTGTGCACGACATGCATTTAATCAACTAGATGACATTACTAAAATGGTGTTATTAGATCAACTATTCAAACACCTTCAATTGGATAAGTCATTTTCAGAGAAACAATACCATGAATGGTTTGCTCAAATTGATAGTGAAATCGCACAATTTGAGATATCCCTTACTGAAAAATGGATAATTCAAATGGCATATGATAAATTTATTATATTGGCTAAAAATGAGCCGTCATTATTAGATAATCAAATTGTGAATCAAGCAAATACATATCGTTTCGGATCCTATCATATCGTTATTCATCCGACGATACCCCATGACCAATTACCGTTATTGATACGAACACGTCGCAATGGAGATAAAGTCGAATTGAATGGACAACAAGGCCATAAAAAAGTAGGGCGTTTGTTTATAGATTATAAAATTCCAAATGATGCGCGCATGCAAATGCCAGTAATTGAAAATCAACACCATCAAATTATTGCTGTAGGTAATTTATATATTGCTCAAGCATATAATCAACATATCGAAATCAAAAAAATTGGAGATGAATGATTAATGAAAGATGATTTAAAGGAAATTTTATTAACTGAAGAAGATATTCAAGATATTTGTAAAGATTTAGGTGAACAGTTAACGAGAGATTACAAAGATAAACCACTTGTCTGCGTTGGTATTTTAAAAGGTTCTGTTATGTTTATGGCCGACTTAATTAAACGTATTGATACACATTTAGCAATTGATTTTATGGATGTTTCAAGCTACCATGGTGGGACTGAATCAACAGGAGAAGTCCAAATATTAAAAGATTTGGGTTCATCTATTGAAAATAAAGATGTCCTCATTATTGAAGATATTTTAGAAACAGGTACGACATTGAAATCCATTACTGAATTATTACAATCTCGTAAAGTTAACTCACTTGAAATTGTTACTTTATTAGATAAACCAAATCGACGTAAAGCTGATATTGAAGCGAAATATGTCGGCAAGAAAATTCCTGATGAATTTGTTGTAGGGTATGGTTTAGATTATGCTGAACATTATAGAAATTTACCGTATATCGGGACATTAAAACCAGAAATTTATAACAAGTAAGTGACATTTATTTAGTTGTTAATATAATTAAATCGTGTTTAAAATATAATAACTATACTTAAGTGTAGAATTAGTGTAGACTCATTTTATATGCTTAAACCTGACTTAAAAAAACAAATCATTTTTAGGGAATTTAGGTTTTAAAAAGTTTGATAACACAAGGATTTTGAAAAGTATTACAAAAGTTGAAATGCTAGCCTTTAAGAGAAGTATTGTGTTACAATTTTTGTTAGCTTTATTATAGAAATAGGAGGAAATGACGCATGCAAAAAGCTTTTCGCAATGTGCTTGTTATCGCAATTATTGGCGTTATTATATTCGGCGTATTTTCTTACATAAATGGGAACGGTAATACTCCGAAACAACTTTCCTATTCACAGTTTGTAGAGAAATTGGATAAGGGTGACTTGAAAACCTTAGAAATCCAACCTGAACAAAATGTGTACTTGGTAAGTGGTAAAACAAAAAATGATGAAGATTATGCTTCAACAATCTTATACAATAACGAAAAAGACTTACAAAAAATTACAGATGAAGCCAAAAGCCAAAAAGGACTAGATTTTAAAGTTAAAGAAGAAGAGAAACAAAGCGTCTTCGTAAGTATGTTGACGACATTAATTCCTGTATTGATTATTGCTTTCTTATTTATTTTCTTCCTTAGCCAAGCACAAGGTGGCGGCGGTGGCGGTCGTATGATGAACTTTGGTAAATCTAAAGCTAAAATGTACGATAACCAAAAACGTCGTGTACGATTCTCAGATGTTGCTGGTGCAGATGAAGAAAAGCAAGAGTTAATTGAAATTGTAGATTTCTTAAAAGATAATAAGAAATTTAAACAAATGGGTTCAAGAATACCTAAAGGTGTATTACTTGTCGGCCCTCCAGGTACAGGTAAAACATTATTAGCGCGTGCCGTAGCTGGTGAAGCTGGTGCACCATTCTTCTCAATCAGTGGTTCAGACTTCGTTGAGATGTTTGTGGGTGTCGGTGCAAGCCGTGTACGTGACCTATTCGAAAATGCGAAAAAGAATGCGCCATGTATCATCTTTATCGATGAAATAGATGCAGTTGGACGTCAACGTGGTGCAGGTGTTGGTGGCGGTCATGATGAACGTGAACAAACACTTAACCAATTACTAGTTGAAATGGATGGTTTCGGTGAAAATGAAGGTATTATCATGATTGCTGCAACTAACCGTCCTGATATCTTAGACCCAGCGTTATTACGTCCTGGTCGTTTTGATAGACAAATTCAAGTTGGTCGTCCAGATGTTAAAGGTCGTGAAGCTATACTTCACGTACATGCTAAAAATAAACCACTTGATGAAACAGTTGACTTAAAAGCCATTTCACAAAGAACGCCTGGTTTCTCAGGTGCAGATTTAGAGAACTTATTAAATGAAGCGTCTTTAATTGCTGCGCGTGAAGGTAAAAATAAAATTGATATGCGTGATATCGAAGAAGCTACAGACCGAGTTATCGCTGGACCAGCTAAAAAATCACGTGTTATTTCTGACAAAGAACGTAATATTGTAGCTCATCATGAGGCAGGTCATACGGTCATTGGTATGGTGCTTGATGAAGCGGAAGTTGTGCATAAAGTAACGATTGTTCCTCGTGGACAAGCTGGTGGTTATGCAATGATGTTACCAAAACAAGATCGCTTCTTAATGACAGAACCTGAATTATTAGATAAAATTTGTGGTTTATTAGGTGGTCGTGTATCAGAAGATATTAACTTCCATGAAGTATCAACCGGTGCATCAAATGACTTCGAAAGAGCAACGCAAATTGCACGTTCTATGGTTACTGAATATGGTATGAGTGAAAAACTTGGACCATTACAATTCTCATCTAGCGGTGGTGGACAAGTCTTCTTAGGTAAAGATATGCAAGGTGAACCTAATTATTCTGGTCAAATCGCTTATGAAATTGATAAAGAAGTTCAACGTATTATTAAAGAACAATATGAACGTTGTAAACAAATCTTATTAGAACATGAAAAAGAACTTAAACTTATCGCTAAAACATTGTTAACAGAAGAAACATTAGTAGCAGAACAAATCCGTTCATTATTCTATGATGGTGTATTACCAGAAGTAGATTACGATGCTGCGCGCGTTGTTAAAGATGAAGATTCTGACTTTAGCGAAGGTAAATATGGTAAATCTTACGATGATATTCGCGAAGAACAACTAGAAGAAGGAAAAGAAGATATGCGAGAAGATCGTAAAGAGGATAACGATATTAATCGTGAACGTAGACATCGTCAAAGAGATGGTAGAGATAATCATGCAGGACATGATCAACTACGTGACGGTTCAAACGGAGATACGGATCAACATCGTGGCCATTCCAGTGATGAAGACGAAACAGGTTATGAACAATCTCCTAATATTGACAAACCATATAATCCGAATGATCCAAACAACCCTAACAATCGATAAGGTTTAGCTGGATTGTTATCTCCTTTGAGTAGGGCAATACGCCTTAATCGAAGGAGATTTTTTTAATATAAAAGGATAGTTAAAATAACAATAATAATGTTGAAAGCAAGTTACTTCATATTCTTATTGAACAAGTGTAGAATAAGTATCCTTAAAGGAAAATATTAGAAGTAAATGAATGATTCAAGTATAAATAATAGCAATATAAAAATAGATGTATTAAAGGAGTATACAAAGATGACACATGATTATATCGTTAAATCATTAGCGTTTGATGGAGAAATACGTGCATATGCTGCACTCACAACTGAATCAGTGCAAGAGGCGCAAACACGTCACTATACTTGGCCGACAGCATCAGCTGCAATGGGCAGAACAATGACTGCAACTTTATTAATGGGTTCAATGTTGAAAGGCGATCAAAAATTAACTGTAACAGTTGATGGTAAAGGTCCTATCGGCAGAATCATTGCAGATGCAGATGCAGAAGGAAATGTACGTGCTTATGTTGATAAACCACAAACACATTTCCCTTTAAATGGACAAGGTAAATTAGATGTAAGAAGAGCGGTAGGCACAGACGGTTCAATTCAAGTAGTCAAAGACGTTGGTATGAAAGATTATTTCTCTGGTGCAAGCCCAATTGTATCAGGTGAATTGGGAGAAGATTTCACATACTATTTTGCGACAAGTGAACAAACACCTTCTTCAGTAGGATTAGGCGTGTTAGTAAATCCAGACAATTCTATTAAAGCCGCTGGAGGATTCATTATTCAAGTGATGCCTGGCGCGCAAGATGAAACAGTTACTAAATTAGAAAATGCTATTAGTAATATGCAACCTGTATCTAAATTAATTGAACAAGGCTTGACGCCAGAAGGTATTTTAAATGAGATACTTGGAGAAGACAATGTTCAAATTTTAGAGACTATGCCTGCACAGTTTGAATGTAATTGTAGCCATGAGAAGTTTCTAAATGCGATTAAAGGTTTAGGTGAAGCTGAAGTTCAAGATATGATTAAAGAAGATCATGGTGCTGAAGCAGTTTGTCACTTCTGTGGTAACAAATACAGTTATTCAGAAGCAGAACTAGAAGAATTATTAGCTTCAATGCAGGCATAATTGTATAACTGAAAAGAGAATTCAAGGCGATGAACCATCACGTGTTTATTGCCTTTTTTACAGGGAAGATAAATGAATGTGGAAGTAAAATGTAACTTTAAGTCTAAAAATGAGAGAATTATCTTTGTCTTTTTAGAAAATTCTGATAGAATATAATTATATCCGATAAAAAAACTAAGTTTTAAATATGAAAGTAAAAGGAGCGTTTTTTCAATGGCACAAAAACCAGTAGATAACATTACTCAAATTATTGGCAATACACCGGTAGTAAAATTAAGAAACGTTGTAGATGAAGATGCAGCAGATGTATACGTAAAATTAGAATACCAAAATCCAGGTGGTTCAGTAAAAGACCGTATCGCATTAGCTATGATCGAAAAAGCTGAAAAAGAAGGCAAAATTAAACCAGGTGATACAATCGTAGAACCAACAAGTGGTAACACTGGTATCGGTTTAGCTTTCGTATGTGCAGCTAAAGGTTATAAAGCAGTATTTACAATGCCTGAAACAATGAGTTCTGAACGTCGTAACTTATTAAAAGCTTATGGTGCAAAATTAGTCTTAACACCAGGTTCAGAAGCTATGAAAGGCGCTATCAAAAAAGCAAAAGAATTAAAAGAAGAACATGGTTACTTCGAACCACAACAATTCGAAAACCCAGCAAACCCTGAAATCCATGCTTTAACGACTGGCCCAGAATTAGTTGAGCAATTCGAAGGTAAACAAATTGATGCTTTCTTAGCAGGTGTAGGTACAGGTGGTACTTTATCTGGTGTAGGTAAAGTCTTAAAAGAAAAATACCCTAACGTTGAAATCGTTGCTATCGAACCTGAAGCATCACCAGTATTAAGTGGTGGTGAACCTGGACCACACAAATTACAAGGTTTAGGTGCAGGATTTGTACCAGATACTTTAGACACAAATATTTACGATAGTATTATCAAAGTTGATAACGATACAGCTATGGAAACATCACGTCGTGTTGCTAAAGAAGAAGGTATCTTAGCAGGTATTTCTTCAGGTGCTGCGATCCATGCTGCAATCCAAAAAGCAAAAGAATTAGGTAAAGGTAAAACAGTTGTAACAGTATTACCAAGTAATGGTGAACGTTACTTATCTACACCTTTATATTCATTTGATGATTAATCAATAATTAAGATTTTTAGTGGTCTAAGATATAAATAATATAATGATGCTACTTTGCAAATTCGCAGTAGCTGACAGAACTAAGATGTGCTTAAGTTAAGCTTCTCTCAGTTATAGTCATCCTTACGGGGGTGGGGCAACGAATTTAAATGAATTCTGTCCTACTCCCGTTCTTTTTTCTAAAAAACACCCCAATTAAATTCAATGAAAGCTATAGATGTTTGGATGTCGATTATAAACACTGAAATGTTTGGTAAATGAGTGTATCATTAGTATGTGAATATTAAGTCAACGTAGTTATTGTGCTACAAATCATTTTCAAAAGGACGAAGGGTGACGTGACAAAAATGACTAAAACAAAAATTATGGGCATATTAAATGTAACACCGGATTCATTCTCTGATGGTGGTAAGTACAATTCGGTAGATAAGGCAGTTGCACGTGCAAAAGAGATGGTAGAAGAGGGCGTGGATATTATAGACGTTGGAGGTATATCTACACGACCAGGTTTTACAGAAATTTCAACGGAAGAAGAGATTGAACGTGTTGTTCCTGTAGTGGAAGAACTTATAAAATTAAATGTTCAACTTTCGATTGATACATATCGTAGTGAAGTAGCAGAAGCATGTTTAAAATTAGGGGCTACAATGATTAATGACCAATGGGCAGGCTTATACGACCCTAAAATACTTGATGTTGTAGCTGCTTATGATGCTGAAATTGTATTAATGCACAATGGTGATGGACATCGTGATCAACCAGTTGTCGAAGAGATGTTGTTATCACTTATTACGCAAGCGAACAAAGCTGAAATGGCAGGTATCCCTAAGCATAAAATATGGCTAGATCCAGGAATTGGATTTGCGAAAACGCGTGAAGAAGAAAATGAAGTAATGGCACGTTTAGATGAACTAGTTGCAACAGAGTATCCTGTTTTATTGGCAACGAGTCGTAAACGTTTCATCAAAGAAATGATTGGTACCGAAACGAAGGCACTAGAACGTGATGAGGCCACAGCTGCAACAACAGCTTATGGTATAATGAAAGGCGTCAAAGCCGTGCGTGTACATAATGTTCAATTAAACGCTCGATTAGGCCAAAGTATGGATTTCTTAAAGGAGAATGACGATGAACGACACAATCTTTCTTAATGGTATGAGATTTTACGCCTATCACGGCGCATTACCTGCTGAAAATGAGATAGGTCAAATCTTTGTAGTAGATGTTACTTTGAAAGTAGACTTAGTTGAAGCGGGTCAATCTGATAAAGTGGTTGATACTGTACATTATGGTGAAGTGTTTGAAGATGTGAAAGAAATCGTTGAAGGTCCACCATGTAATTTAATCGAACATCTAGCTGAACGTATTGCAAAACGTATAAATTCACACTATAATCGTGTAATGGAAACGAAAGTCAGAATCACTAAAGAAAATCCACCTATCCCAGGTCATTATGACGGTGTAGGTATAGAAATAGTGAGGGAGAATCGTTAAATGGTACAAGCGTATTTAGGCTTAGGAAGCAATATTGGTGATAGGGAACAGCAATTACAAGAAGCTATTAAAATCATTGATAGCATAGACGGTGTCACTGTAACTCAGATTTCTCCAATATATGAGACTGCACCAGTAGGCTATACAGAGCAACCCAATTTTTTAAATTTGTGTTTAGAAATTGAAACAGAATTACAGCCCAAAGTACTACTTAAACATTGCTTAGAAACTGAACAGCGATTGCATCGCGTTAGAGACATACGTTGGGGTCCAAGAACATTAGATGTCGATATTTTATTATATGGAGATAAGGTAATAGAAGAAGATGACCTTGAAGTGCCACATCCACGTATGGGTGAACGTGCTTTTGTATTAATACCATTGAATGATATTGCATCTACACAAATTGAACCTCGTTCAAATGCACGTATCTCTGATTTAGTTAAACCAGATGATACTGTTAAGAAATATAAAGGTTAAGTATTAAGCTTTGGGTAAGTATAATAACCTTAGGCTATATTGCAGCTTTGCTATAGTAGACTAATCTGAGAAGACATTTTATCAAGTATTTCTCAACACGAAGCGCACCATTTGAAATGCGAATATAAAGAATATCATAATTTTAAAGTGATAAAGGTAACGAATTTCCATAAAAAGCGTGAAGAAATATCACTAAATAGGCTATAAGATTTCTTATAAGCATTTTAAAAATGATCCATGGAACATTTATCATAAAAAAGAAGTTTAAAGGAGAGAAAGTTATGTCAGAAGAAATGAATGACCAAATGCAGGTCCGTCGTCAAAAACTACAAGAATTAATTGATTTAGGAATCGATCCTTTTGGGAAACGTTTTGAACGTTCAGCTACTGCTAGCGAATTAAAAGCACAATGGGATGAGTTCTCTAAAGAAGCGTTACATGAAAAAGAAGACGAAAGTCACGTGTCAATTGCAGGTCGTTTAATGACTAAACGTGGTAAAGGTAAAGCTGGTTTCGCACATGTTCAAGATTTGACTGGCCAAATTCAAATTTATGTGCGTAAAGACCAAATTGGCGAAGAAGATTTCGATAATTTATGGAAAGGTGCAGACCTAGGTGATATCGTTGGTATTGAAGGTGTCATGTTCAAAACGAATACAGGTGAGCTATCAGTAAAAGCTAAAACATTTACTTTATTATCTAAAGCGCTAAGACCTTTACCTGATAAATTCCATGGTTTACAAGATATCGAACAACGTTACCGTCAACGTTATTTAGACTTGATCACTAACCAAGATAGTACACAAACGTTTATTAATCGTAGTAAAATCATTCAAGAAATGCGTAACTACTTAAATAAACAAGGTTTCTTAGAAGTTGAAACACCAATGATGCATCAAATCGCAGGTGGGGCAGCTGCACGTCCATTTGTTACACACCATAATGCATTAGACGCAACGCTATATATGCGTATTGCAATTGAATTGCACTTGAAACGTTTAATCGTTGGTGGTCTTGAGAAGGTATATGAAATAGGACGCGTATTCCGTAATGAAGGTGTATCAACACGTCATAACCCAGAATTCACTATGATTGAATTATACGAAGCTTATGCTGATTACCATGATATTATGGACTTAACAGAGTCTATGGTTAGACATATTGCTCAAGAAGTCCTTGGTTCTGCAAAAGTTCAATATAACGGAGAAGAAATTGATTTAGAGTCTGCTTGGACACGTCTTCATATTGTTGATGCTGTAAAAGAAGCAACAGGTGTAGACTTCTATCAAATTAAAACTGATGAAGAAGCTATCGCAGCAGCGAAAGAACATGGTATTGAAATTACAGATAATATGAAGTATGGCCATATTTTAAATGAATTTTTTGAACAAAAAGTGGAAGAAACATTAATTCAACCAACATTTATTTATGGACATCCAATTGAAATTTCTCCATTAGCGAAGAAAAACCCAGAAGATCCTAGATTCACGGATCGTTTCGAACTATTCATCGTAGGTAGAGAACACGCTAATGCATTTACTGAATTAAATGATCCAATTGATCAACGTGAACGTTTCGAAGCACAATTAGTTGAAAAAGCTCAAGGAAATGATGAAGCACATGAAATGGATGAAGACTACATTGAAGCATTAGAGTACGGTATGCCTCCAACAGGTGGGTTAGGTATCGGAATCGATCGCTTAGTTATGTTATTAACTGACTCTCCATCTATCAGAGACGTATTATTATTCCCTTACATGAGACAGAAATAGATCGTATTTAATATTTGAGATGGGAGTAGGACAGAAATAATATTTTCCAAAATTTATTTCGTTGTCCGGCTCCCATCTTGTTTTGTTGTAGCATTTCTTATGATATTTTCTTAGCCAGTGCCCGTCGATAAGTATGACTAGGTTTGAAAAAGTCTGAGTTGAGCCCCTTTCAAATCAGTCAGTTGCTGCCAAGATGATATATTTGACTGAGACATTTCAATTTGTCCCAGTCAATTTTTTTATTATATATATGCTAAATGAAACGAAAATGAGTTAAATAGTTAGAATAGGTAAGTATATAGGCATTGAATATTAGATGACTTAAAGTGACTTACATATTATTTGAGAAAAGGTGTTACAAAAGTAAAAAAGAGTGGAGAAATTATAATAAAATAGTTTAAAAAAGGTATGGTCATTGTACTTATGATGTGCTAACATAGTAAAAGTGTTCAAAAGAAGTCGAAGTAACAAATGATAAACTTATTAAATTAAAAAAGTTTTAAAAAACTGTTGACTTTACCTTTTGAATGTTGTAAGATATAAAAGTCGTCAAAAACGAAAGTTAATTTTGTAAAAGACTTGTAAAGATAACTTTAATAAAGTGTAAAATTAACTATTGAAAATTAAAATAATTGACATTATAATTAATTGAGTAAGTTATTGTCTGGTGACAATGGCAAGGAGGTCACACCTGTTCCCATGCCGAACACAGAAGTTAAGCTCCTTAGCGCCGATGGTAGTTGGATTTACGTTCCGCTAGAGTAGGACGTTGCCAGGCTTACATGTTGGAGAATTAGCTCAGCTGGGAGAGCATCTGCCTTACAAGCAGAGGGTCGGCGGTTCGAACCCGTCATTCTCCACCATTCTTAATTAATTTGCCGGCCTAGCTCAATTGGTAGAGCAACTGACTTGTAATCAGTAGGTTGGGGGTTCAAGTCCTCTGGCCGGCACCATCTTTGAGCCATTAGCTCAGTTGGTAGAGCATCTGACTTTTAATCAGAGGGTCAGAGGTTCGAATCCTCTATGGCTCATACGATTATTTTAATAGCCACATGCGGAAGTAGTTCAGTGGTAGAACACCACCTTGCCAAGGTGGGGGTCGCGGGTTCGAATCCCGTCTTCCGCTCCATTATATTGCCGGGGTGGCGGAACTGGCAGACGCACAGGACTTAAAATCCTGCGGTGAGAGATCACCGTACCGGTTCGATTCCGGTCCTCGGCACCATCTTAAATATAGCGCCCGTAGCTCAACTGGATAGAGCGTTTGACTACGGATCAAGAGGTTATGGGTTCGACTCCTATCGGGCGCGCCATTTAAATTTTATTTATTATTTAATTACATACGGGAAGTAGCTCAGCTTGGTAGAGCACTTGGTTTGGGACCAAGGGGTCGCAGGTTCGAATCCTGTCTTCCCGACTTCTTAAATAATTTGGGGGCTTAGCTCAGCTGGGAGAGCGCCTGCTTTGCACGCAGGAGGTCAGCGGTTCGATCCCGCTAGTCTCCACCATTTATAATAATTAAATGAACATTGAAAACTG
>NZ_JAESLK010000033.1:0-37940 GCF_017892585.1 Staphylococcus sp. GDY8P57P
CCGATGCCGACGCTGACGCCGATGCCGATTCTGATGCCGACGCCGACGCCGATACTGATGCCGACGCCGATGCCGATTCTGATGCCGACGCTGACGCCGATGCCGATTCTGATGCGGATGCCGATTCTGATGCCGACGCTGACGCCGATGCAGATGCCGACGCCGACGCAGATAGCGATGCCGACAGTGATGCTGATGCCGATAAAGATCATAATGACAAAGCAGATAAATCAAATAGTAAAGAATTGCCTGATACTGGTAATGAAAATCAAACTAATGGCACATTATTTGGTTCATTATTCGCTACACTTGGTGGATTATTCTTAGTGGGCAGACGTCGTAAAAACAAAAATAATGAAGAAAAATAATAGGTAGACTTCATATTTACACAATGAAATTTAAAACCAGGCCTTCTATGGCCTGGTTTTATTTTAAATACTATGATATAAATTAATGGAAATAGGATAAATATTTATAAATAAGGAGGAAACTATGGATTTTGAATATAAATTAGAAAATTTATTAACCGAAGTAAATGATAAAAGCGAAATTAATAATTATGTTTTTATAAGTTTGGGTAAACCTAACATCAAAGCCCAAGTTAAATTAATCAAAAAAACTAATTATCTTAAGCAAGATATTTCGAAATTAGCACTTAAATTTAAAAAGAAGACAGGTCAGTTTCCAGAGTGGATTAAATTAGATATTGTTACGTCAACAGAAAAAGTTCTATTTAAAGAATTAAAAAAAGAATTGATTAATACAAGACGTAATTATGTGGATTTTGGTATAGCATTTGATAGTCAATGGAATCTAGCAGTGTTACCTGAAGAAATTAATGCGAATGCTTTTGTTCGACCAGATAATTCTACTAAAGAATTATTTCTTTCTGAAAAAAATATTAATAATTATTTACGTAAATATACGACTAATAAAAAGGCATTTTCTAGTGAATTTTATAATGAAAAAGAAGTTGTTAAATTTTATACACATGGTTTCTTCATAGGTAATGAGAAAGTATATGAACTATACAGCAACGGTTATAGAAAAGGTTTAAGAAAAGTAGACCATTTAGAGAATGAAATTGATCAATTAATTGAAAGTAGCACTAATTTTTTACAGAATATGTTGTTAGATAATGGTAAGTATATTTATGGATATTTCCCACATTTTGATAATGAAATTGGATTTTACAATATTTTAAGACATTCATCTTCTACATATGCGTTAATAGAAGGATTAGCCTATTTAGGCAAAAGTTTACAACCTGTTGAAAAGGCAATTGATTATGTTATTTCAAATCAATTACTTGAAGTTGAAGATAAAGCATATATCTATGATGATACGGAAGATGCTAATGAAATTAAATTAGGGCAAAATGCTTCATTTATATTCGCTATATGTGAATATTTAAAATATGAGAATAATCCTAAATATCTTGAAGCTGCTCAAAAAGTAGCGAAAGGTATTCTTTCAATGATTGATGAAGATACGTATGAAACGACGCACTTATTGAATTATCCTGATTTAAGCGTAAAAGAGAAATTCAGAATTATTTATTATGATGGTGAAGCTGCGCTTGCTCTGTTGAGACTATATCAAAGAGATAATAATAAAGTATGGTTGAAAACTGTAGAAAATTTAATGAATCGTTTCATTGAGAAGAAATATTGGCAATATCATGATCGTTGGCTAGGTTATTGTACAAATGAATTAATTCAAATTAACCCTCAAGAAAAATATTTTGAATTTGGTATAAAAAATGTGAATACGTATCTAGATTATATTAAAAATCGTGAAACTACTTTCCCAACATTCTTGGAAATGTTAATGGCTACTTATAGATTAGTACAAAAAGCCAAAGAAACTGGTTATGGGGAATTAGTAAATCATTTGATAGATGAGCAATATTTAAAAGAAGTTATTGATATTAGAGCAGATTATCAAAGAGTTGGCTTCTTTTACCCTGAAACTGCAATGTACTTTAAAAATCCATCTAGAATTTTAGGAAGTTTCTTTATTAAACACCATGGTTATCGTGTCCGTATTGATGATATTGAGCATTATCTATCAGGGTATGTACAGTACCAAAAGGCATTCAAAGGGTAGGTAGTGATTATGCTAACAATTGGAAATATTTATCATATTATAGGTGGAGAGTTAAAGGGTGCTCATAATGGCGAAACAAATGAAATAGATGATTTTGAGACAATCTATAAATTTGTAAAAAACAAAAAGACTGCGTATTTTTGGCACTGAACCCCTTAAATGGGAACTTAATAAAAACACTATGCTCTAGGCTGCTAATTCTCTGTATTTTACAGGGGATAAGTAGCCTAGTTTTTGTTGAATTCGATTATTATTATAGTTTTTAATGTACTTTTCGACAATATCTATTACAATGTGATTAGGGCTATTAAGCTCATTGTTTATGTAGAAAGTTTCAGACTTTAGTGAGGAATGGAAACTTCTATCGGGGCGTTATCGGCAGGTGTTCCCTTTCGGGACATACTTCTGATAATGCCTTTTTCTTCGCATAATTGATAATAAGCATAGGATGTATAAACACTACCTTGATCACTATGTAATATACAATCCTCAGGTATATCGATCTGATTTAATGTATCATTAACTAAACTTTGGTCTTGTTTATCACCTATTTTATACGCTACAATTTCTCCGTTATAAATATCCATTATCGAAGATAAATACAACATAGAATGACCAAATGGTAAATAAGTAATATCGGTTGTTAATACTTCCATGGGACGACTCGCTTTAAATTGTCTTTGTAATAAATTGTCTGTTTTATAATATGGTTTACCTATTCTTGTCGTCTTTTTAGGTCTAACTCGGCAGTTCAATTGATGCTCCTGCATAATTCTCTGTACTCTCTTATGATTAATTGGTGATGTATAACACTGATTAATCAAAGCTGTAATCTTACGATAACCGTATGTATAGTGATTAGCTTCACATAATTCAATGACTTTTTGTGTTACGGTATCATTTTTATGGGTTTTGTTTTTCCATCGGTAATATGTTGATTTAGATATGTTTAATACTTCTAGTATCAATTTGATTGAATATTTTACTTTTAATTGCTCCACTAAATCTATGATTACTGCTGGTACCACTTCCTTTCCAATGCCTTGTACTTTTTTAAAATATCCAATTCTATATCTTTTCTCTTATTTTCTAATTTTAATCGTTCTACTTCTGATAATTCCTCTAATCCTTTACCGTAGGTATATTGTTTTCCAATGTGTTGTGAAAATCTATAACTTTCATCATTTCGATACCATCGCCACCAAGTTTCCACTTGTGTTCTATTTTTAATATTTAATTCTTTCATAATTTCTTTTGTCGAAAAACCAGCTATTTTCATTTCAACTGCTTTATACTTTGTTTCTACTGAATAAGATACTCTTTTCATAGAAAAAACACCTCCGTATGATTCATTTTAATATGAATTCAACGAAAATGTTTTTATATAATTCCCACTAATTGGGGTCAGCCCATTTTCTCCAAATAAAGAAATTGCTTTAATTATAACCAAAGATAATATTGCCAATAAACAAGAAATATTTAATTTTCATTTATTCAAGCCCTTGTGATAACGCTTACAAAAAATATGATAAAATATCATAGTAAAGTAATTTTTCTTACAAAGGGTGGGGGCTGAAATGAAGAAATACAGATACTTTATTATTACGATGATCATTATTATGACAATGATTAATTACATTGACAGGGGCGCGATTTCATACGCACAAAAGGATATTATCAGTGAATATGGCTTTGATACAATCGCTTGGGGTAAAATTCTAGGCTACTTTGGTTATGGCTATATGCTTGGATCACTGATTGGTGGATTAACAGCTGATAAGAAGGGGCCAAAGTTTGTTTGGATTATCGCTGGTACAGCATGGTCAATAGCTGAAATGGGAATGGCATATGCTGGAGAGATAGGTATGGCAATTTTCGGAGGTTCAGCGTTAGTAGGGTTTGGATTGCTTAGAGTACTATTTGGTGTTGCAGAGGGTCCGGTATTCTCAATTATTAGTAAGACAAACGCGAACTGGGCTGCGCCTAAAGAACGTGGATTATTATCAGCACTTGGACTTATAGGCGTGCCGCTTGGTGCATTAATTACTGCTCCGATTGTTTCTGGTTTCTTGACGATTGCGAGCTGGAGATTATTATTCATGATTTTAGGTGCATTAGGCTTAGTATGGGTAGTCATTTGGGCATTTGTATTTACTGATTATCCCGAAGATAATAAGCGTGTTTCCGAAGCAGAATTGAAAGAAATTCGTTCGACGGAAGATAGTTTAAATGTAGAAAAGACAGTTGAAACGGAAGATATTAAGGATGAAAAGTGGTACCATTTCTTTAAAAGTCCGACATTGGTTGGTAATATGTTTGGGTATTTTGGTTTCCAATATGTTAACTTTTTAATTTTAACTTGGACACCAAAGTATCTACAAGATGAGTATCATTTTGAAATTCATTCACTTTGGTATTTAGGTATGGTGCCGTGGATTGGAGCATGTTTCACGATTTATTTTGGCGGTCATATATCTGACTGGTTACGTCATAAAACGGGGAATTTACGTATCGCCCGTTCATATTTTGCGATCGCTGGCATGATTTGTGCAGCAATTTGTTTCTTAATCATTCCATTTACACATAGTATTGTCGCAATTATGCTTCTAATGATGATAGGAAATGCCTTCATTTTCTTACCTAATGGTGTGTACTGGTCTGTAATTATCGATACTGCACCGAATAAGACAGGTACTTATGGTGGTATAACACACTTCTTTGTTAACTCAGCGACTGTTATCGCACCGACATTAACAGGGTACCTTGTCGCAAGTTATGGTTACACTTCTATGTTTGTGTCAGCGGTTATAGCATCACTAATCAGTGTTGTAGCTATGTGCTTTGTTAAACCAGGTGAAAAGAAAATGGCGAAGCAATAATATATAAACATAAAACATGGCAGTTATCACACTCGAACGTGTGGCAACTGCCATGTTTGTTTATATATGTCAATTATTTTCTATATTTTAATTTCGCGAATGCATCATGTTGGTGGATAGATTCTTCATTACGACATTCAATATCAAAGCCTTCTATCCAATCAAATTCTACTAAGTCAGCAGCAATTAGACGAATTAAATCTTCGACGAAACGTGGATTTTCATAAGCACGTTCTGTCACACGCTTCTCATCCGGACGTTTTAAGATAGGGTATAATATTGAACTTGCATTTGCTTCCATAGCATCTAAAATTCGCTCTTTATAATCGTCTAGCACTTGATTATTTTTATCTAAATAAACTTTAACAGTGACAACGCCACGTTGATTATGTGCAGAATATTCACTGATTTCTTTTGAACAAGGGCATAACGTTGTTACAGTTGCTTCAATTGTAATTTCTTTACGTGTAATTTGGTCTTGTTCAATAGCTAAACCATAAGTTACATCGGCATTGCCTACTGCTTTAATATTTGTAACTGGACTGAAGCGGTCAAAGAACCATTTACCTGAAACATCAACACCTGCTGAATTCTGTTTCATATTCGTTTGTAATGTACGTAATACCTGATAAAGTGTATCGAAATTTAATTCTAAGCCGTTGTTATAATGTTTCTCCACGCTTTCTAGAATACGGCTCATATTAATTCCTTTTTCATCCTTATTTAAACTCGTTGAGAAGCTAAAGCGCCCCGCTGTTTGGAAGCGATCGATGTTCACAGGATAAATTAAGTTTTTAATACCGACTTCTTCAATTTCAAATAAGAAATTTTTATGTGTGCTTTGTAAGTCAGTCATTTCATTTTTAGTTGTTGGTTTAGTACCTTCGATTGGGTCAACTGAGCCAAAGTGTTTCCAACGACCCTCACGTGTAGATAAATCAAATTCAGTCATTGTTTACCTCCCCTTAAGATTCAAAGTGATATGTCCAATATGGTTCGACGTCTAAGAAATTTTGCGTTTCGCCACCGACTTCTGGACTTGCTAATTGTTTTAAAAATGGACCAGTTTGAGATGCATGTGCTTCGAAAGCTTTCAATTTTAAATCTCGATATGCACGAATGTCATTTAATATATCTGGTTCGCCTAGTATGTCTGGTGCATCATTACTAAACGCTACAAGTTGTAATCGTGGTCGTTCATCCTTAGGCATTTGTCCTACGGTTCTTACTACAGCCTCGGCTGTTGCTTCATGATCGGGATGTACGGCAAATTTAGGATAGAAAGAAATAATCACTGATGGATTGGTTTCTTCAATCAAATTTTTTACCATGTCATCCATTTGTTCATGAGGCTCAAATTCAACTGTTTTATCACGTAACCCCATTTTACGTAAATCAGTGATGCCAATGATTTTCATGGCTTCTTCTAATTCACGCTCGCGAATATCAGGTAGTGATTCTCTAGTTGCAAAAGGAGGATTACCTAAATTACGTCCCATTTGTCCTAATGTTAGGCATGCGTAAGTGACAGGGATGCCCTTATCGATATAACTGGCAATCGTTCCAGCTGATGAGAAGGTCTCATCATCAGGGTGTGGAAATATCATTAACACGTGTCTTTCATCTTTCATGAATAAACCTCCTCTATACTGTAAATGGCTTTTCACTGATTTCGATTGTGGCAGCCAATTGTCCTTCGTAGTTAAATCCTGCGATTAAAAATTCATTGTTGTCATTGATTTCATAATGCGTTAGCCCTTGAACGTAAACCCAACCACCATCGCGGAGTTTTAGACCAACTCTATAAGGGTCTTTCTCTCCACCTTTAAGTTGTGCATGTTCATACGTGACTTGTATATTCCTTAAAAAAGTTCCCGCATTAAAGACACGTTGATCGAAATGGTTCGCATACGCACCATTAGTCGTTTCAACGTGTAGGTATACAGGTTTATTTTCGAATGATGTTAATAATTGTTGTACTTCTTCAGCGTTAATGGGTTCCAACACTTTCACTCCTTGCAACCATACAATATGTTTATCTATTTATTTTACTAAAAAGATGGGACTAATTGTACATCTCTGCTCAATTTATTCAGAAAAAATGGTAATTATACCTTTAAATAGTTGAATTACTGTAAGGGCTTTTATAAAAAATAAGATAAAAGTTTGATGAAGTTATATCGTTTAAAAAGATAGAAGACGGGTAGACTAATAAATGTGAAAGATAAAACTAAGAACTGAAGATATATGACTTTAGTTACGAAAGGATGTTTGCATTGGAATTACAATTAGCAATCGATTTATTAAATAAAGAGGAAGCAGCAGAGTTAGCTAAAAAAGTTGAGGAATATGTAGATATCGTAGAAATTGGTACACCAATTGTTATCAATGAAGGTTTACCGGCAGTTCAACATTTAAATGAAAATATTAATAATGCTAAAGTGTTAGCAGACCTTAAAATTATGGATGCAGCAGACTACGAAGTAAGCCAAGCCATTAAATTTGGTGCAGATGTAGTTACCATCTTAGGTGTAGCTGAAGACGCTTCAATTAAAGCAGCAGTTGAAGAAGCGCATAAACATGACAAACAATTATTAGTTGATATGATTGCAGTTCAAGATTTAGAAAAACGTGCGAAAGAATTAGATGAAATGGGTGCTGACTATATTGCAGTACACACGGGTTATGACTTACAAGCTGAAGGTCAATCTCCATTAGATAGCTTACGCACTGTTAAATCTGTAATTAAGAATTCTAAAGTAGCAGTAGCTGGCGGTATTAAACCAGAAACAATTAAAGACATCGTAGCAGAAAACCCTGATTTAGTCATTGTTGGTGGCGGTATTGCTAATGCAGATGACCCTGTTGAAGCAGCAAAACAATGTCGTGAAGCGATTGAAGGTAAATAAGCATGTCTCAATTTACAAATTATAAATTAATTCTTGAAGAATTAGACCGTACATTATCACACGTACAAGACGAACAGTATGATCGTTTTGCTAATGATGTGAATGGTGCGCAAAGAATATTCACTGCCGGCAAAGGGCGTTCAGGTTTTATGGCGAATAGTTTCGCAATGCGATTGAATCAATTAGGTAAAGACGCATTTGTCGTAGGTGAATCAACAACGCCATCTATTAGAGAACATGACTTGTTTGTGATTTTGTCTGGGTCAGGTTCAACTGAGCATTTACGTTTATTAGCTGAAAAGGCACAATCAGTAGGTGCTAAAGTTGTATTATTAACAACAAACCCTGATTCTCCGATTGGCGACTTAGCGGAAACAGTTATTGAATTACCTGCAGGTACAAAATATGATGTTGAAGGTTCTGAACAACCGCTAGGCAGTTTATTTGAACAATCCTCATTATTATTCTTAGATAGTGTTGTATTAGGATTGATGGAAACCTTTAATATTAATGAAGAAGAAATGCAAAATAATCATGCTAATTTAGAATAAATAAATATTTGAGGACTGGGATATTAAAAAATGTCTCAGTCCTATTTTTATATAAATAGGAATATTAAAAAGAGTTTAGAAATTTAGCTACAAATGAATGTAACAAGTATATATAATAAATAGTGTATTATGTATATATTTAAATATTAATTTTAATATCAACTATGTAAAATACTTATAAAAATTAGTTTTAATTAACTAAAGAATGAAATGAATTTAATGTGATTTTTAACAATAGATAATGAATCATTACTAAAGGCGATAGGATGAGGGAAATGGTATATAATAAAAAGTTAATTGAACAGTTATTAGAAGGATATTGGTATCGAAAACCCCAAGATGGATGGTATGTAGATAATATTGATATTAATAAACAACAAATAAAGAATTATAGTCATGATGGCTATAAAACACTATTTATAGCGATAGATTCAGAGACTTGGCACAGAGGTTCTGGAAATACTGGGATTTATGCAGGTTGGAATGATACACATCAAAATTTGAAAGAATATGAGACGTATATGAGTGGTGTTATTGCACGCCGTCCTATTGAAGATTTAAATGAGAATATTCCGCAATTCATCATGAATGATACATATAGTGCGATACGCAAGTTAGGGCAATTTTCTTACGAAGTATTTAAGGGGAAAACGATTGAAATTACTGGAACAGCAGGTAAATCTACTTGTAAATCTTTATTAAAAGAGTTATTAAGTGAAAATTATTCTGTTAATGCGACAAGAGGTAATCATAACACTAGAACTGGAGTTCCTCTAACTATTGCAAATGCTATAAATCAACCAGACTATTTAGTATTAGAAGTTGCAGTGTCAAGTTTATGGATGAGAAATGGTGGGATTGCTAAGACATTCGTTCCAGATATTGCAATGATTACATCGATTGATGGTGGGCAGGAGAAAAATGCTCATGAAATAGCAGTATTAAAATCAAAAATTGCTGAAGGAATGAATCATTTAGGGAATGTAGTGGTTAATCGAGATATGAATGAGTATGAAACTGTTGTTCAGACAGTAAAACAATACAATAAAAATATTATTACTTATGGTTTTAATAAGGATTCAGATGCTTATGTAATAAGATATGAAGAATTTAAATTCCATTCACACGTAGATGCTTATATTATGGGAGAAAACATATCATTCGATACACAATTGTCAGGAGAAGCAATGATTCAAAACATTGTAGGTGCATTAACAATCATTAAACTGTTAGGAATATCTTGTCAAAGTGTACTTTCTCGTTTAGAACAATATAAGCCTAATATGGGGGTACAGAATTTTGAGGAATATACCACAAAGAGTGGCGATAATTTTACATTAATTAACGATGCTTGGAATGCTATGGGAATCTCTATACTTGAAGGTATTCGAGTATTGAAAAAAAGTCTAAATTTTACAAAGGTAAAACGATAGCGGTATTAGGACGAATTATAGGTTTGGATCCACAAGAAGCTAAAAGACAACATGAACTTATAGCCGATGAACTCATTAAAGCAAATATTGACATTGTATTTGGTCATGGTAAAGAAATGAAATATGCTATGAAAAAATTACCTAAAGAAATTATTGGAGGTTATTATGAAAATGCAGATCAATTAGCAATTGAAGTTGCTAATATCATTCAGAATGATGACTTAGTTTTAATTAAAGGTTCTGTTAGAAATAGTGATTTTAAGAATGTTAAGAGTAAAATTATTTCATATACAACAAATGGAGTACAGTTTAAGTTAACAAATACAATACCTAGTAATGGTTATGGTGTTGCTACATATAATGTTAAGTCAGGAATAAAAGTTGCAAGTATCGGTAAACAAGATGTAGTTCAAAATCAAGGAATTGGCGGAATATTGTTAATTAATCATATCTTAGATTTAATCTTTGCCAATCAACTAGAGTTGCATCAAACTTATAAGCCCGATAGACAAGCAATTAGAGAAAGTTTAAATTCTAGAGCGATTCCCTTGAAGCAAAATGATGAAATTACTTTAAATGATTTATTGTCTGCTGCAATTGTTACATCTTCTCCTAATGCAATTTTGATGTTGGCAAATACTGTTAAAGGTTCGAATAAAGAAAGTTTAGAAGTAATTAAAAAATCTGCACAAATGATTGGTGCTCATTCAGAAAGTGCGCTTAATATTACTGGTAGACGTATTAAAGGTAAACGTCAGCATTTAACGCTAGAGGATTTATATTTAGCAAGTAAATTACTCTTTAATAAATATCCATTCATTAAAGATATTTTATCAAGAAATAATTATGTATTTAAAAATAAACTTTATAAATCAGAATCAAATTTATTTAGTTATGGAATTGCTTCACATGGGATTTTTTATGGACAAGAACATTCAATAGGAGCAATATTATCAAAAATCGATGGTGAAGAGTATATAACTGTAGTTATTGGGGCGCGAGATGCGTTCCACCGAGATGCATTGATTTACAATTCCATTATGCAAGTTACTCAAAATGGACTACAATCTTCAGAAAGTGAAACAATTAGTGAAAATCGGGATACACCATATACCATCAATATCATAGGTGACACATATTTCGGAGAATTTTATACAGAAAGACGTCGACGTAAAGGTATTGATGACGCCTTAACATTGAAAAATCGACATTACAGTTTTGAGGGTATTCGTGACATTTTAGAAAAAGGAGATTTTAATGTTTGTAATTTCGAAGCAGCAATTTCCGACGATAAAAACGATTATCTGAAACAAAGAAAGCCATTTGTTTTAAATGCTTCTGAAGTACATACAGTTGAAACACTAAAAAAAGAAAATATACAATTAGCTACGTTAGCCAATAATCATTTAATGGATTGTGGTGTAGAAGGGTTAGAACGTACAGTGAATCATTTTAATTTAAATGGAATTTCAACAATTGGTGCAGCTATAAATCAGAATGAAGCAGAGAAACCATTTAATATTATAGTTAACAATCAAAATTATGCGATATTTAATGCATATTGGTATAGACGACCAATGCATCGTGAATATGATTTTTATGCAATAGGTAATGAACCTGGAGTAGCATGTTTAAATCCCTTCTTATATGAAAAAATTCGTGAAATGAAAGATAGTGGATCCAAAGTGATTGTTATCGCACATTGGGGTGTCGATTTCGGGAGTGTTCATGCTAAACAACGAGAATATGCAAAAATGTTGCAACAGGCTGGGGTAGACCTAATTATTGGCCACGGCGCACATATGATGCAAAAAATTGAATATATAAATGATACGACTGTAGTGTATAGTATTGGTAATGGTGTATTTAATAGTAATGGGGAATATGACCAAAGATATGTACCACCATATAGTTTTATAGCACAATTAATTATAAGTTCTAATAATCAATTGAAACTAAAGCTATATCCGATTTATGGGAATAATCTAGAAACGTTCTGGCAACCACGCTTTCTTACTGAATTAGAATTTAATCATTGTAGAAAAATGTTGGAGCAATATAGTGGAAAGCTAGATATCATTAATGGTCGAGATGATCATTTTTACTTTGAAGTACCATTAAAAATTAATTAAATTAGCTTTTAAATTTTATTAACCTTCCTTATGCAATTTTGGAAGGTTTTTTATAGTGTGATTTATAGCGCAATACAAATTTTCATTTAAATATAAGAGAATTTAACTTGAATAAATGTTAACATAATATAAAAATAAGTTAACATTAAAGGTCGAAAGAGGTCATATGATGCTAGAAATTTTAAAGCGACTTGAATATTACGCTCAAGTACAACCACAGTCTATTGCGCTTCAAATTGATGATGAAAGATTAAGTTATGAGACGTTATACCAAAATATATGCGACTACACGTTGACGTTGCCAATGTTTCAAAGTGGATGTAGGGTAGGCTTGTTGAGTGACTCGCCTATAACGAATATGACTAATTATTTTATTGTTTTAATGATGGGCGGTTTGCCGTGCTTTATAGATGTCAAGTGGACGCAAGCAACAATTGATGAACTCATAGAGACGTATCACATTGAATATATCGCCACAGCTATCGCCAACTTTAAACCGACTGTATCGTATGGGACATATGATCAATATATAAATGAACAAGCGAAGGTAGAACATATACTACATATTGGCTTCACCTCAGGAACTACAGGGCTACCTAAGGCATATTATCGAAATGAACTTTCATGGATTGCATCATTTAAAGAAAATGAAGCATTATTACTTAACCAGGAAAAAATTTTAGTTGCGCCTGGTCCACTCGCGCATTCATTATCATTGTACACTTGCATCTACGCGCTTTATTCGGGAAGAACATTTATTGGACAAAGACAATTTAACACATATCGCTTGATACCAATATTAAGGCAACAATATTCCAATATAGCGTTATTTCTTGTGCCAACAATGTTACATCAATTATTAACTACTGAATCGAAATTAACATGTATTACATCTATATTGTGTAGTGGTTCGAAATTATCAGAACCATTGTTTAAAGCAGTGACACAACAGTATGAACACGCCAACATCATTGAGTTCTTTGGAACATCGGAAGCAAGCTTTATTACATATAACTTTAATCAAACAGCGCCAACGCATTCGGTCGGACAGGTGTTTTCGAATGTTTCAATTCAACTTAAAGAACAAGATGAACGACACATTGGATTGTTAAAGGTTCAAAGTAATATGACTTATTCAGGCTATGTTAATGCTGGAGTGGTGCAACCTCAAAGTTGGATAGAGACAGGTGATTACGCCTATGTAAAAGATAAGTATCTCTATTTAGTGAGTCGCCAAAGTGATCGCCTTATTATTGGAGGTAAAAATATATATCCCAGTGTGATAGAGCAACAAGTAAAATTATTAGATGGAATTGAAGAAGCGGTTGTTATTGGTGAACCACATCGTCAGTTTGGTGAAATTGCTGTATTAATCTATCTCGGAGATCGAGCACTCACATATGCAACGTTGAAACATTATTTACAACAAACGTTATCAAGGTATGAAATACCATCTAAGATTGTGAAAGTCAGTAAACTGCCTTTTACGAATAGCGGCAAGGTAGCACGGCGTAAAGTACAAGCACTTTATTTAAAGGGGGCATTTAAATCGTGAGAGAAGCAGTTATTGTGTGGGCTAAGCGGACACCATTTGGTAAATACGGAGGCATGTTGAAGCATTTAGAACCTGAAGCCTTATTGGTGCCACTTTTTCAAAATATCAAGGCAAGTTTTCCAGAAATTATAGATCAAGTGGATGATGTAGTATTAGGCAATGTGGTAGGCAATGGTGGCAATATTGCTAGAAAGGCAGTACTAGAGTCTGGCTTAAAGCATACTATTCCGGGTGTTACAGTGGACCGACAATGTGGTTCGGGACTTGAAAGCATCATCTATGCGTGTCGAATGGTGCAATGTGGAGCTGGACGCGTGTATATCGCAGGGGGTGTAGAAAGTACAAGTCGTGCGCCTTGGAAGATGAAACGCCCTCAGTCAGTATATGAATCACAGTTGCCACAATTTTATGAGCGCGCATCATTTGCACCTGAAGGGCAAGATCCAAGCATGATTGAAGCAGCTGAGAACGTGGCGCAACATTATAATATCTCTCGGCAGCATCAAGATGCATTTGCGGCACGAAGTCATCGATTGGCAACAACACATTTTAATAATGGTGATATACAATGTGAAATTCTCCCTTTAAAGGTTAAGGGGAAGTGGTTGTGTAAAGATGAAAGTTTGAAACCAACGTTAACTGAATCACGTTTGCAACGATTAAGACCGCTTATATCGAATGGTACAGTAACAGTTGGAAATAGCTGTATGAAGAATGATGGTGCTGGGCTAGCTTTAATAATGGATAAAGAAACAGCTATAGCATTAGGCTTGAAATATGGCATGGTGTTTAAAGATGCTGTTACAACAGGTGTGGATCCAACGTTACTAGGAATTGGACCAGTACCTGCAGTTTCACAATTATTAAAGAAACAGCAATTAAATATTGAAGATATCCAAGCGATTGAACTTAACGAAGCCTTTAGTTCACAAGTACTTGCATCCATAAATGAGTTGCATGCATGTATAGAGAAGGTAAATCAATGGGGTGGTGCGATTGCTACAGGACACCCATATGGTGCAAGTGGCGCAGCATTAGTTGCTAGACTATTAAACTTGCCTAAGTGGCAGTTAGGAATTACTACGATGGGCATAGGAGGAGGTATGGGTAATGCAATTCTCTTTGAAAAGTGGAACCAGTGAAAGGATAACAATTGAATTTCATGAGCATGATGTGCGTCGTTATTGTAATGTAATTGGTATGGCGTATGGTGGCATCGTTCCACCATTAATGTGTGCTAAACTATGGCCTAAATTTAAAATGTTCCAAGTTTTCAAGGGGAAGCCGATACGACTAGTCCGTACTAATGTTGAGAAATTTGAAAATTTAGAAAGTGACATGCAATATTGTGCATATTTAACGTATAAAAGTTGTGATAAAATAAAACAATTTAACCGTTTTATCTTTAAATTAGAAATTAATAAAAATAATAAAACTTGTATGATTATCGAACAAACATTTATTTCTGGGGAGGGAATATATGGTTTTTAATAAGGAGTTGGTAGACGAATATTTAAAAATTGTTGATGATGAAAATCCAATTCATAGCGATATTGTACCAGGACAGCTCATCGTTGAAAAGGTATTTTCAATGTTAGATCAACACTGGGATAAATATAAAATTAAATACCTTGAAAGCATTGGTATCAATGAGTTTGTGGTATTTGAAGTTGTTGGAAAGAATAAAATTATTGTTTCGAATAAATCAGGTGGGGTAAAACTAGTTATAATTAGAAATTGATAAAAATATTATTTTCTAATTATAACTTTTTTTGCTTTTATTAAAATTTTGAAAGCGTGTACATAAGAATATTGTTAAATTCTGTAATATGAATAATATTGTATTTTTGAAATTAATATAATTTTTAGTAATTTGACAACATTCATTAGGTCTGTATAATTATGTAACATAAACAAAAGGAGTGTTACAGGTCATGGATTTTAAAAAAGATAGAATTAACATGGTCGATGGGCAAACAGCGAAGAAAACAGTGTTTGCTACAGGTATTGGTAACGCCATGGAATGGTTCGACTTTGGTGTCTATGCGTACACTACAGCGTATATCGGTGCGAATTTCTTTTCACCGGTACAGAACCCACAAATTCAACAAATATTTACATTTGCCGCATTAGCAATTGCGTTCCTATTACGACCAATAGGCGGGATCGTATTTGGTATTATTGGTGACAAATATGGACGTAAAGTTGTATTAACTACAACAATTATTTTAATGGCTTTATCAACATTAACGATTGGTATTTTACCAAACTATGATGCGATAGGCTTATGGGCACCAGCGCTCTTGCTACTTGCTAGAGTGTTACAAGGTTTCTCTACTGGTGGGGAATATGCAGGTGCGATGACTTACATTGCTGAAATTTCACCAGATAAAAAACGTAATAGTTTAGGTAGTGGTCTTGAAATTGGTACACTATCGGGTTATATTGCTGCTTCTATTATGATTGCATTATTAAGCTTCTTCTTAAGTGATGCACAAATGGAAGCTTGGGGTTGGAGAATTCCATTTATCTTAGGATTATTCCTTGGTTTATTTGGACTGTATTTACGTCGTAAGTTAGAAGAATCTCCAATTTATGAAAATGATGTACAAGCACCAGAACGTGACGATATAGGATTCTTTACAATTATTCGTTATTACTTTAAAGATATCTTAGTATGTTTCGTAGCAGTTGTCTTCTTCAATGTAACTAACTATACAGTGACTGCCTACTTACCGACATACTTAGGACAAATTGTTAAGATTGACCAAACGACAACAAGTGTATTAATTACTTGTGTTATGGCAATTATGATTCCATTAGCTTTATTCTTCGGTAAATTAGCAGATAAAATTGGTGAGAAGAAGGTATTCTTAATTGGTACTGGTGGTCTGACATTATTAAGTATCGTTGCGTTTAGTTTATTAAATACGCAATCATTACCATTTATTATCCTTGGTGTGTTTATTTTAGGTTTCTTCTTATCAACATATGAAGCAACAATGCCTGGTTCATTACCAACAATGTTCTATACACATATTAGATATCGAACATTGGCGGTAACGTTTAACGTTTCCGTTTCATTATTCGGAGGTACGACACCTTTAGTGAACTCATGGTTAGTTGAATCAACTGGTAATATTTACGCACCAGCGTATTATTTAACAGCAATTAGTATTATCGGCTTTATTGTGATTGCAGTTCTACATGTAAGCACTGCCGGTAAATCACTTAAAGGATCTTATCCTAATGTTGATAATAAAAAAGATTTACAATTTTATGAATCAAATCCTAAAAAAGCATTATGGTGGATTAAGACTAAGAAAAATAAAAACGCATAGTAAAATCACATAACGCATTGATGCAAACGTGCATCAATGCGTTTTATGATTTATTCAGATTGCAACGGAAAAGCACATGCCCAAAAATATAGCGTCAATGTTAGTAAAGCTTAAAGATACGCTCTAAGCTTCCAAGGGGGGACAATCCTTGTCTAACATTGACGCTATTTAAATAAGGTGAGTTTAGGAATGATTAATGACTTTTAAAGTTACTCAATAGTATTAGGGGGCATAAGAACTTTTAAGTCAATTTTGGGAATAATTCATCTGTTTGAATTCTCAATTTGGAAAACACTTTTACTGTACTTCGTGTTGTACAAATGACTTAATAACTTAGTTTCATGTTATCAAGGTCATTTTCTAGTAGAGAGAGCAATTTATAGATTTCATTCTTGTTAAACGTTTCATCAAATTTTACCGTAATTGTCTTGAAGGTTTTCGTAATGATTTCGTACATTGGGATACCATTCTCTATATTTTGCTTGTAGATAATCATGATGTGTAATTCCTCCTTTGTCTCTCTACACTTAATATAGTAAAGCAATTTTAAAATAAAAACATGAGCCCAAGGTACCAACTTTGGATACAACGTATAGCCTATCACTTTCTACGACTTAATACCTAGAATTTATAATAAGCCTAAATTAATGTGAATGACTTTAATAAAAATACCTCCTCAATAAATGATCTTAAAAAAGACTTTATTGAGGAGGTTAGTTTGAGTTAATAAAAATTAAGTGTTTACTATTATACTTCTGTTACCTCTACATCGATGTGTTCAACGCGGTTATATGCGCCGTGATCTACAGGACCTACGAAGTCGTTCATTTTCCAACCGTTTTTAATTGCTGAAGCAACAAATGCTTTCGCACTAATCACAGCTTCTTTAGGTGATTTGCCATTTGCTAGGTATGCTGTTGTAGCAGCTGCAAACGTACAACCTGCACCGTGGTTATAGCTTTGTTGGAACATGTCTGTAGTTAATTGATAGAATGTGTTGCCATCATAGTATAAGTCGTAAGATTTATCTTGATCTAATGCTTTACCACCTTTAATAATAACGTGTTGTGCACCTTGATTGAAGATGATTTCTGCTGCTTTTTTCATGTCTTCAATAGAAGTTAATTTACCTAAACCAGAAAGTTGACCAGCTTCAAATAAGTTAGGTGTGACAACAGTTGCTTTAGGTAATAAATGTTCGATCATTGCGTCAGTATTTCCTGGGTTAAGTACTTCATCTTCCCCTTTACATACCATAACAGGGTCGACTACGAAATATTGTGCACCTGATTGTTCAAATGCTTCACCAGCACGTTTAATGATTTCTTGTGTACCTAACATGCCTGTTTTAACTGCATCTGGACCAATTGAAATTACTGTTTCTAATTGTTTTTCGAATAAATCCATTGGAAGAGGTGTCACATCATGTGACCAAGTTTCTTTATCCATCGTTACAACAGCAGTTAAAGCGACCATGCCGTATGTGTCTAATTCTTGAAATGTTTTAAGGTCAGCTTGCATACCAGCGCCCGCACTTGTATCTGAACCTGCAATTGTTAATACTTTTTTTAAAGCCATGTACATTCACTCCCGACAATTTCTAATCTATGTCTAATCATAGCATGTTTATCGGACAACGTGCTAGCTTGAAGTAATGGATGAAATCAATAACTTATAAGGTGCGCATTATGTTAAAATATGGCTTGAGGTGAAAGCGATGGAATGGTCAGAAATATTTCACGATATTACGGAACGACACGATTTTACAGAGATGCATGATTTTTTAGAAAAAGAATATACGACGCAAATTGTCTACCCAGATAGAGAAAATATTTATCAAGCCTTTGATTTAACACCATTTGAAAATGTAAAAGTAGTGATATTAGGTCAAGATCCTTATCATGGTCCAAATCAAGCGCATGGTTTAGCGTTCTCGGTACAACCCAATGCTAAGTTCCCACCATCATTAAGAAATATGTACCAAGAATTAGAAGATGATATTGGATGTCACAGAACATCACCCCATTTACAAGATTGGGCACGCGAAGGCGTCTTATTACTCAACACCGTTTTAACGGTACGACAAGGCGAAGCACATTCTCATAAAGATATTGGATGGGAAACATTTACAGATGAAGTCATTCAAGCGATTTCGAAACAACGTGAGGATGTTGTGTTCATATTATGGGGGAAACCTGCACAACAGAAGATTAAATTAATTGATACATCCAAACATTATATTATTAAATCACCACATCCAAGTCCTTTATCGGCGTATCGCGGATTTTTTGGTTCTAAACCATATTCAAAGGCGAATGATTATTTAATAAGTAAAGGTAAAACACCTATAAATTGGTGTGAGAATGGGGAGGTTTAAATGAATAAAGCACAAGTAATTCAGTTGATTGAACAGGAATTAGTGCAAGCTGATGAGGCGACGAATGCGCAACAATTTGAGAAACATATGTATGCAATCCATACACTAACGTCGATCTATGCCAATGGTGACAGTAAGTCGGTGTCTTCTAAGACGCAAAGTCAAGATTTTACCAATACGGTGACGCCGTCATTTTCAAAGGTAAATCAAAGTTCCAATACATCAACGTCACAAGATAAATCTAAAGTGACAGCTGCAGAAATCGAAGCGATGGGTGGAACAGTTCCAAATACCATGAAATCGACACAGAATAATCACTTACCGTCTAATACGATGATCACGGACGATGAAATCGGTAATGGGGAATCCATATTTGATTTTTAAACTGAATAAGGAGAATGAAGAGATATGATGAAATTGTTTATAATACTAGGTGCGTTATGTACGATGATGTCAGTTGGTACTGGGGCGTTTGGTGCGCACGGACTTGAAGGTAAATTATCAGATAAATATATGTCAGTTTGGGAAAAAGCGGTAAATTATCAAATGTACCATGGATTAGGATTAATCATTATTGGCGTGATTAGCGGTACAACATCTATTAATGTGAATTGGGCAGGCTGGCTACTCTTTCTAGGTGTCGTGTTCTTTAGTGGTTCATTATATATTCTAGCTTTAACACAAATCCGCATTTTAGGAGCGATTACACCTATTGGTGGCGTATTATTTATTGCAGGTTGGCTTATGCTGATCATTTCTACATTTAAATTTGTAGGGTAAGATTTAATATGATTTAAAGCCTTTATGTGATTGAATTTAAGTAGATAAACACTTATATTGTATCAATACTATAGATTGAATAACTCACCTTTGGGGTATATAGCATACTTGAGGTGAGTTTATTTTATGAGCAAAAATAATAAAAATCAGAATATAGATCGAGGCGATTTGAAACAGAACCTCTCTGAAAAATTTGTCTGGGCGATTGCTTATGGTTCATGTATTGGTTGGGGTGCCTTCATTTTACCTGGAGATTGGATTAAGCAATCTGGGCCAATTGCGGCATCTATCGGTATCGTTATTGGTGCATTATTAATGATACTTATTGCAGTGAGTTATGGCGCTTTAGTAGAGCGATTTCCAGTTTCAGGGGGCGCCTTTGCATTTAGTTATTTAAGTTTCGGAAGATATGTTAGTTTCTTCTCGTCATGGTTTCTAACATTTGGCTATGTATGTGTGGTTGCACTTAATGCGACTGCGTTTAGTTTATTAGTGAAATTTCTACTTCCTGATTTGCTTAATAATGGGCGGTTATACACGATTGCAGGATGGGATGTTTACATAACTGAAATCATTATTGCAACAGTATTGTTACTTGTGTTTATGTTTGTAGCCATTCGTGGTGCAAGTGTATCTGGTTCATTACAATATTACTTTTGTGTAGCTATGGTCATCGTTGTTTTACTGATGTTCTTCGGCTCATTCTTTGGTAATAATTTTGATTTTAATAATTTACAACCATTAGCCAATCCAAGTACTGGATGGTTTACATCTATTATTATGATTGTGGCGGTAGCGCCATGGGCTTATGTTGGGTTTGACAACATTCCCCAAACTGCGGAGGAATTTAACTTTTCACCAAATAAGACGTTTAAATTAATTGTTTATAGTTTGCTTGCAGCGTCATTAACTTATGTCGTTATGATTTTATATACAGGTTGGTTAAGTACGAATAGTGCAAGTTTAAATGGTAATTTATGGGTGACAGGTGCAGCAACACAAACGGCCTTTGGTTACATTGGTTTAGGTGTATTAGCTATAGCGATTATTATGGGTATTTTTACAGGTTTAAATGGCTTCTTAATGAGTGCCAGTCGATTACTCTTCTCGATGGGGCGTTCTGGAATTATGCCAACTGCGTTTAGTAAATTACATTCTAAGTATAAAACGCCTTATATTGCGATTATCTTTTTAGTAGCTGTAACTTTAATTGCGCCTTGGTTAGGTCGTACGGCATTAACATGGATTGTTGATATGTCGTCAACAGGTGTATCGATTGCTTATTTTATTACATGTTTATCTGCTGCTAAGTTATTTAGCTTTAATAAAGAAAGCAATACGTATGGGCCTGTCTATAAGACATTTGCCATTTTAGGTTCGATTGTATCGTTTATCTTCCTTTTATTATTATTAGTTCCTGGTTCACCGGCGTCACTGTCAATGCCGTCTTATATTGCGTTAGGCGGATGGCTAGTGATAGGATTGATTTTCTTTGTGATTCGCTATCCTAAATTAAAGAACATAGATAGTGATGAATTAAGTCGATTAATTTTAAATCGTTCTGAAAAAGAAGTTGAGGATATGGTAGACGATACCTATAAATCATAGAGTGAAAAAACGTTCAATTTAAAAAGCGCGGGACATAAATAATATAATGAAGCTAGTTTGCAAATTCGCAGTAGCTGACTGAACTGAGAAGGCGCTTTAATCAAGCTTTTCTCAGTTCTAGTCATCCTTGCGGGGGTGGGACGACGAATTTAAAAGAATTCTGTCCCACTCCCTTCTAATATCATAAATATAATCAAAGACGTTAAATTCTTTTTCGTGTTCTTGCAAATCCAGATAATATAATTTTAGAAATTTGGTCTGCAAATAATAAGCCAAGTGCAATGGCACCTGCAATCAGTGTGACTTCAAGCATTGTATTAATCGCTTTACTAAAGTCTAATAGCACCAAGTTTTTAGTTGCATCAAATGCAAGGCCACCTGGAACAAGTGGAATGATGCCAGGTACCATGAAGATAATTGCCGGCTCTCTCTTTGTACGAGCCATATAATGACTAATTAAACCTAGTGCTAAACTACCAAAGAAACTTGAATAAATGGTATGTACATTTAACCCTTGAAAGAAGAGAATGTAAACCATCCAACCACAGGCACCTACAAACCCACATGAAAGATAGAGCTTTCTAGGTGCGTCGAAGATCACACAGAAAAATAGTGAAGCGGTATAACTAAAAATTAAGTTTAATATCCAAAACATTCATTCCCACTCCTAAACTAAAATTAATACTGAGCCAACGCCAGCGCCAATACCAAAAGCGGTGACAAGTGCTTCTAAGGATTTCGTTGTAAACATAAGCATATGGCCACCAAATAAGTCTTGTATGGCATTGGTTATAAGCACCCCGGGAACGATTGGCATAACAGAGGCGATAATTATGGTTGCGAGGTCTCCGGTAGGTAATAAGTGATGTCCCAGTACCGATATAATACCGATAACAAGCGATCCTAGAAATTCTGGAATGAATTGCGCATGTAAGCGTCTATCTAAAATTTCAACGACAAGATAGCCTAAGCCACCGGCTAATAGTGCTGTGATAACATCGATCAGTTTACCATCTTGTAAGTACAAGAAACTAATCGCGATAATAGCCGCAGCAATCCCTTTAAATAATAAGCTACTATCTCGTTTAGCAACATATATATTTTCAAGCTTTAGTTTAGCTTCTTCAAGTGTAATAGCACCTTTAGTTATTAAACGTGAAATTTCGTTTGTTTGTGAAATTTTAATGAGATTGGTATCACGTGAGTTAATTCTAAAAATTCGAGGATAAGATTCGTTGTGTAATGTAAATTGAATGACAGTATTAGTGACAAAGCTATTACTTTCAGAATAGCCAAGTTTACGCGCAATACGAGTCATCGTATCTTCAACACGTGTTCCTTCTGCACCCGATTCTAATAATATACGTCCAGCCATCATGACGACGTCTTTGATTAATTTTTCATCTGCATTTTCATGTATTTGTGTATTATCCATTTCATCACCATTCGTTAAGATGTATTCATAATTATAGTCAATCAATCTGAGATATTAAAGCTATTTAAACTTATGTTGTCATATTAAAACTACTAATTCATTTAAAGTCATACGTTTATAGTAAGTTGTTATAAACATGCGTGAAGGCATTATTGAATGTATGTCGTTAGGAGATTTACTAAAAAGTAAGTTGGCATTCAATGACTACAACGCATACGCCATTCTGCACAATGAAGACAGTATACCATTAAAGTAGTCGAGATAAATCAAAGCGTGTATATTAATCAAAATAGTATAAAGTTGCAATATTTTTAAACTGAAAACGATATAGAAACTCATTCTATAATGTTTCAAAATATTACAATTTGGTTAAATAATAATTAGTTAGCAATTTATGAGTCATATTGGGTAGCGACAATATGACCATGATTGTTAATGTTCAGAGTAGTAATTAAGTTCTCCCAAAACGCATACTACACTATAATAGCCTGAGACATCGCATGTGTCTCAGGTTGTTTTTATTGTGGACTTGTGCACGACTTTACTAGACTATAGTATTTCCCTAAATGGTCGTCGATTAAACTATGATTAGACGAATCATAGTGAATATTTCAGTTCGATATCATAATGTTAATGGGAGTATTTAAAACGGAGTTCTATCTTTAATAAATAAGAAGTTGGGAGCGGGACAGAATTCATTTGAATTCGTCGTCCCACTCCCGCAAGGATGACTAGAACTGAGAAAAGCATGATTTAAGCGCCTTCTCAGTTCAGTCAGCTACTGCGAATTTGCAAAATAGCTACATTATATTATTTATGTCTCAGCCTCAACAAGTTATACATAAACAAGTAATAAAATGACTTAACAATAGATTAAATAGCGAAGAAGTGTTCGAAATCATCTGTTGTTAAGATATGACCAATGTAGAACCCACCAAATTCACCATATCTAGCGGTTGTTTCGTCAAAACGCATTTCATATACAATCTTCTTGAATTGTAGTACATCGTCTGAGAATAGCGTTACACCCCATTCAAAGTCATCGAAACCAACTGATCCAGTGATAAATTGTTTGATTTTACCTGCATATTGTCGACCAATCATACCATGGTTATACATTAATTTTTTACGTTCTTCCATTGGTAACATATACCAGTTGTAAGTTTCGTTACGACGTTTATCCATTGGGTAAAAACAAATATATTCTGTTCTAGGTAATTCAGGATATAATCTTGCTCTAATATGTGGATTTTGATATGGATCTTCATCCGATTTACCTGCTAGATAATTACCTAATTCAATAACTGATACGTATGAGTAAGTTTGAATTAAGAAATCAGCAATACGAAGTTTATTGAATTCATTCTCAATCTCATTTAATTCTTTCATTTCCGGACGTAAATACCATAATAATATGTCGGCTTTTTGACCAGTAATATTATATAGTGCATAGTCACCGGCTTGTTGTTCTCTGGCGCTAGCTTTATCGTTAATGAATGTCTTGAATTCATCAATCATTGCTTCACGTTCGTCCTCAGGCACTAGTCTGAATGTTGCCCAATCAACAGCATAGAATAAATGAAGACTGTACCAACCATCTAAAGTTTCAGCTGCTTCACTCATGTGTATCGCTCCTTCGAAAATTGATTATTATTGTTTAATACAGACTAAATTTTATCATAAAGAGAATTAGTAAACATACTTAAATGATTACAAATTAGTGAAATGGAAATATCAATACAAATACAGTATAATTAGGTTGCAAAATATTATTATGAAATTATTTAGGAGGGCATTATGTCTAGTTTATTAGATGTATTACAAGAGAAACTTTCAGGAAAAAATGTCAAAATCGTATTACCTGAGGGTGAAGATGAGCGTGTGTTAACAGCTGCTACACAATTACAAGCAACTGACTATGTAACACCTGTCGTTTTAGGTGACTATGACAAAATTAATTTATTAGCTAAAGACAAAGGATTAGATGTTTCAGATATCGAAATTATCAATCCATCTACAAGTGAACTCAAACCAGAATTAGTTAAATCATTCGTTGAACGCCGTAAAGGTAAAGCGACTGAAGAACAAGCTGAAGAATTATTAAATAACGTTAACTATTTCGGTACAATGTTAGTTTATGCTGGTCATGCTGACGGATTAGTAAGTGGTGCTGCGCATTCAACTGGAGATACTGTTCGCCCTGCATTACAAATCATTAAAACAAAACCAGGCGTATCTAAAACTTCTGGTATCTTCTTTATGATTAAAGATGACCAACAATATGTATTTGGTGACTGTGCAATCAATCCAACATTAGAATCATCTGATTTAGCAGAAATCGCTGTTGAAAGTGCGAAATCAGCTAAAAGTTTCGGCATGGACCCACGTGTTGCGATGTTAAGTTTCTCAACTAAAGGTTCAGCTAAATCTGACGATGTTGATAAAGTTGCAAATGCAGTTAAATTAGCTCAAGAAAAAGTAGAATCTGAAGGCTTAACAGATGTTGTCATTGATGGTGAATTCCAATTTGATGCTGCCATTGTACCTTCAGTAGCAGAGAAAAAAGCACCAGGTGCTAAAATCCAAGGTAATGCAAATGTCTTTGTATTCCCAAGCTTAGAAGCTGGTAACATTGGATACAAAATTGCGCAACGTTTAGGTGGATTTGACGCAGTTGGTCCTGTATTACAAGGTTTAAACTCACCTGTTAACGACTTATCACGCGGTTGCTCAACTGAAGACGTTTATAAATTATCAATCATTACAGCTGCTCAAACATTACAATAATGGATTTAGCAAGCAAGTACTTTAATGATATTGATTGGCGCTATGTAGATCATTCATCTGGTTTAGCGCCAATGCAATCATTTGCTTTTGACGATACGTTTTCAGAAAGTGTAGGTAAAGATTTATCATGCAACGTGGTTAGAACGTGGATCCACCAACATACAGTTATTCTTGGTATCCATGATTCTCGCTTGCCATTTCTTAAAGATGGTATTCGATATTTAACGGATGACATTGGTTATAATGCCATTGTGAGAAACTCAGGTGGCCTTGGCGTTGTGTTAGATCAGGGTGTGTTAAATATTTCTCTTATTTTCAAAGGTCAAACTGAAACGACCATTGATGAAGCATTTACAGTGATGTACTTATTGATTTGTAAAATGTTCGAAAATGAAAATGTAGAGATTGATACACGTGAAATTGAGCATTCATACTGCCCAGGTAAATTCGACTTAAGCATAGACGGTAAAAAGTTTGCCGGTATTTCACAACGACGTGTTCGAGGTGGTATTGCAGTTCAAATATACCTTTGCGTTGAAGGTTCAGGTTCAGAACGTGCAGAAATGATGCGAGTCTTTTATGAACATGCGCTAAAAGGTGAAGTAACTAAATTTAAATATCCAGATATTCAACCTGAATGTATGGCATCACTTGAAACACTCCTTGGACGAGACATTAAAGTGCAAGATGTGATGTTTCAACTATTGCATGCGATTAAAGATTTAGGTGGTAATCTGAATATGGATCCCATCACAGAAGATGAATGGTCACGTTATGAAGGTTATTTCGACAGAATGATAGATCGTAATGAGAAGATGAATCGTTCAATAGAAGAAAATTAAGCGTGAAACAACTTTTAAAATAAAAAATTTGATACAGTTAAAGGAGACTTTCTATTACTTTTATATAGTTTAGAAAGTCTCCTTTTCATTTGAATAAATGTAAAGTTTAGTGGAATTATATATCAAATTTATTATAAATTGCTATATTCCTATTACTTTTTATAGTAATATAGTTTAGGTGGATTAATATAAAAACAATGTATATTGCGTGTCATCATCATGCGCAGAGAGTGGGTTCAAACCGCGGAATGGATCTAGCAATCGTAAACCATTGACATAGCAGTATGTTAGAGATTTTAAATTTTAGGGTATAATTATTTTTAAGTTTTAAAGTAAATAATTTGAGTCTATTTTTAATCAGTTTGCAACAAACGCAAAAATGAATTTAGACGAAGACAAATGTCATTAAAGATAAATTTACGTATATATACATCGATAAAAATCGATAAATCAAACACCAAGTTACTTAAGCATACATAGAGTTGGCAGATTAAGGATATATGCATGATACGTATGTCCACTGATCTCGAAAATAATTTTTCAGAAAGAATATTAAAGGTGAGATATCATGGTACAACGTGGCTATGGGGAGTCTAACGGCAAAATAATATTAATCGGGGAGCATGCAGTCACATTCGGTGAACCTGCAATTGCGATTCCGTTCACTTCAGGAAAAGTAAAAGTCTTAATTGAAAGTTTAGAAAAAGGGAATTACTCAGCAATTCAAAGTGATGTCTATGATGGACCACTTTATGATGCGCCAGAACATTTGAAATCGTTAATAGGGCATTTCGTTGAAAATAAAAAGGTAGAAGAGCCGTTATTAATTAAAATTCAAGCTAATTTACCCCCATCTAGAGGGTTAGGTTCAAGTGCAGCAGTTGCTGTAGCTTTCATAAGAGCAAGCTATGATTATTTAGGCTTACCATTAACGGATAAAGAATTATTAGAAAATGCAGACTGGGCAGAACGTATTGCACACGGTAAACCAAGCGGTATAGACACAAAGACGATTGTGACAAATCAACCTGTTTGGTATCAAAAAGGTGAAGTTGAAATATTAAAGACATTAGATTTAGATGGCTATATGGTTGTTATCGATACAGGTGTCAAAGGTTCAACTAAGCAAGCAGTTGAAGATGTCCATCAATTATGTGATAACGACAAAAATTACATGCAAATTGTTGAACATATTGGATCTTTAGTGTATTCAGCAAGTGAAGCCATTGAGCATCATAGTTTTGATCAATTAGCAACAATCTTTAATCAATGTCAAGATGACTTAAGAACATTAACAGTAAGTCACGATAAAATTGAAATGTTTCTTCGTTTAGGAGAAGAAAATGGATCGGTCGCTGGCAAGTTAACAGGTGGCGGTCGAGGTGGCAGTATGCTTATCTTAGCTAAAGAATTGCAAACAGCTAAGCGTATTGTCGCTGCCGTTGAAAAAGCTGGTGCACAACATACATGGATTGAGAAGTTAGGAGGATAAACCATTGAAAAAGAGTGGTAAAGCACGCGCACATACGAATATTGCACTGATTAAATATTGGGGTAAAGCAGATGAAGCATTAATTATTCCAATGAATAATAGTTTGTCAGTTACACTAGACCGTTTCTACACTGAAACGCGTGTTACATTTGACGACACATTGACTGAAGATCAGTTAATCCTAAACGGGGAAACTGTAAACGCTAAAGAAAGCGCTAAGATTCAACGTTATATGGACATGGTTCGTAAAGAAGCAGGTATTTCAGAACATGCACTTATTGAAAGTGAGAATTTTGTTCCGACAGCTGCAGGATTAGCGTCTTCAGCGAGTGCGTATGCTGCATTAGCTGGTGCGTGTAATGAAGCTCTACAATTAGGTTTGTCTGATAAAGACCTTTCACGTTTAGCGCGTCGTGGTTCTGGTTCAGCATCGCGAAGTATTTATGGCGGATTTGCTGAATGGGAAAAAGGGCATGATGATGAAACGTCTTATGCACACCGTGTTGAATCCGACAATTGGGAAAACGAATTGGCTATGATTTTTGTAGTCATTAATAATAAATCTAAAAAAGTATCTAGTCGCTCGGGCATGTCATTGACACGTGATACGTCTCGCTTTTATCAATATTGGTTAGATCATGTTGAACCAGATTTGAAAGAGACAAAAGCGGCAATTAGTCAAAAAGATTTCAAGCGTATGGGTGAAGTGATAGAAGCCAATGGTTTACGTATGCACGCTACAAATTTAGGTGCACAACCGCCATTTACATATTTAGTACAAGAAAGTTACGATGCAATGCGCATCGTTCAGGAATGTAGGGAAGCGGGTTTACCATGTTACTTTACAATGGACGCGGGACCTAATGTCAAAGTGTTGATCGAGAAGAAAAATCAACAAGCCATCGTAGATAAATTTTTACAAGCATTTGATCAATCAAAAATCATCACAAGTGATATTACACAATCAGGAGTCGAAATAATTAAGTAAGGAAGAGATATAATGATTCAGGTGAAAGCACCAGGAAAGCTTTATGTAGCAGGCGAATATGCAGTGACTGAGCCGGGATATAAGTCTGTCTTAATTGCGGTCGATCGATTTGTGACTGCTACGATTGAAGCTTCAAATGAGGTAACAGGTACGATTCACTCAAAGACACTACATTATGAGCCTGTAACGTTTAATAGCAATGAAGATAAAATAGATATCTCTGATGCCAATGCTGCGAGTCAATTGAAATATGTTGTAACTGCGATTGAAGTTTTTGAACAATATGCAAGAAGTTGCAATATTGAATTAAAGCACTTTCATTTAGAAATTGACAGTAACTTAGATGATGCTTCAGGTAATAAGTATGGGCTTGGTTCGAGTGCAGCTGTCTTAGTATCTGTTGTTAAGGCTTTAAATGAGTTTTACGATATGCAATTGTCTAATTTATATATTTATAAATTGGCGGTCATTTCTAACATGCGACTACAAAGTTTAAGTTCATGTGGTGATATAGCTGTCAGCGTGTATAGTGGATGGCTAGCTTATAGTACGTTTGACCATGATTGGGTTAAACAACAGATGGAAGAAACTTCAGTTAATGAAGTACTAGAAAAGAATTGGCCGGGACTTCATATTGAACCACTACAGGCACCAGAAAATATGGAAGTGTTAATCGGGTGGACAGGTTCACCTGCATCATCACCACATTTAGTTAGTGAAGTCAAACGCTTGAAATCAGACCCTTCTTTCTACGGAAGATTCCTTGATCAATCGCATGCGTGTGTTGAAAACTTAATTTATGCCTTTAAAACGAATAACATTAAAGGTGTTCAAAAGATGATACGACAAAATCGCATGATTATTCAACAAATGGATAATGAGGCGACGGTTGATATCGAAACTGTAAATTTAAAATTATTATGTGATATTGGAGAACGTTATGGCGCTGCTGCTAAGACATCAGGAGCTGGCGGTGGTGACTGTGGTATCGCAATTATCGATAATCGTATCGATAAAAATCGTATTTATGATGAATGGGCATCTCACGGTATTAAACCGTTGAAATTTAGAATTTATCATGGACAATAATCATATTCGCACGTAAACGAGTGGGACTAAATTCAAATGTTGAATCAATGTCTTGCTCTTTTTTAATGAAAGTGCGCATGACTTTTAATGATTTGCTTGAATTTTTTAGTAAAAGGAGTAAAATAATTAGAGTTAAATTTATTGATGCGTATGTAAAACTTTTTAAAAAATTTATATAGCAATGACAATATAGAAAGGTAGGTGGCAAGGTGAAAAATAAATTCTTAATTTGTGATGAATGTCAGGCGGTTAATATTAAAACGTTGAAGAGAAAACTAGAGAAGTTAGATCCAGAAGCAGAAATTGAAATTGGTTGCCAATCTTATTGTGGTCCTGGACGTCGAAAAACGTTTGCTTTTGTCAATAATCGTCCACTTGCTGCGCTTACTGAAGACGAACTATTAGAAAAAGTCACAGCCCAGCTTAAAAAACCAAGAGATCCGGAAGAAGAAGAGCGTCTAAGAAAACGTAATGAAGAACGTAAACGTCGTAAAGAAGAACAAGACCGCAAGCTAAAAGAAAAATTAGCTAAACGTAAAGCGAATAAATAATTAAATGTTAGTATAAATTAAGCTATGAATGTATTCTAATCTGAATATTGTCGTAGCTTTTTTAATGTTAAAAAAAGCGGGAGTGGGACAGAATTCTTTTTAAATTCGTTGTCCCACCCCCGCAAGGGTGACTAGAACTGAGAAAAGCTTGAATTAAGCGATTGCTCAGTTCAGTCAGCTACTGCGAATTTGCAAAATAGCTTCATTATATTATTTTTGTCCCGGACGCTTAATTAGGTTTAATCCTATGACATTACAACAACGTTAGTTGCTTGTTCGCCACGCTGACCTTCAGTAATATCGAAGTCAACTTTTTGACCTTCTTCTAAAGTTTTGTAACCTTCACCAGCGATACCGCTGAAGTGTACGAATACGTCGTTACCATCTTCTCTTTCGATGAAACCAAAACCTTTTTCTGCGTTAAACCATTTTACTGTACCGTTATTCATATAGAATACCTCCATGTGCTTTTGCACGAATATTTGTAACAAATTCATTTATAAAAAAGAGAGTATTCTAGACAAACACACTACATTTAAATTCACGAGCTTTTATTACGTTAGATTAACTATAACTGTTATTCATTAATAAGTAAAGCTTTTTATTTTTAAAAATATTGATAAGTTGAAATTATATCTCTCCATGCACTAATATGACAACGTTTTGGCACATAAAAAATATTTTAAATATTAAATAAATCATTAAATGATTCGACGATAGTTGGGTGCGTATAAATCGTATCTCTCAATGTTTGATAAGGAATATGCTGATCGATAGCTAATTTAATTAAGTTGATAATTTCTTCAGATTCTTTACCGTAAAGGGTAGCACCTAAAATCATATCGTTATCTTTGTTTATAACTACTTTGAAAATTCCACGCGCATCATTATTAATCTTATGTCTTGGAATTTGAGAGACAAGTAATGTATTTTCTATATAATTATAGCCTTGAGACTGTGCTTCTTTAGCCGTTAAACCAACTCGAGATAATGGTGGGTCAATAAAGACAGAGTAAGGGATTGTACCACGGTTCCCCGTTGTTCGCGAACGATCTCCAAATAATTCAGACTGCAGTATTCGAAAATCATCTAGCGAGATATACGTAAATTGTAGTCCACCTTTGACATCTCCTGCTGCATAAATGTGGGCAACTGATGTCTGTAAATGCGCGTTCACTTTAATTTCACCACGTTCGCCAAGTTCAATATCAGTGTGTTCAAGTGCTAAGTCAGTGTTAGGTACACGTCCTGTCGCTAACAGTACGGCATCAGCTGAGAAATTACCTTGAGTAGTTACAACTGTTGTGTGATTGCCCTCATTTTTAAATGCTTGTGTTTCTACATTTGTAATAAACGAAATGCCTTTATCTTCTAAATCTTTAAGTGCATAGGCAACCACGTCTTGATCTTCTCGTGGCATGATTTGTGAACCATATTCTAAAACAGTAACTTTAGTACCAAAATTTGCAAACATTGAAGCAAATTCTAAAGCGATATAGCCACCGCCAATAATTACTAAATGTTTCGGTTGATATGAAATATTTAATAATCCACGTGAATCATATAAATGTTGTGCGGTCTCTATCCCTTTGATAGCAGGAATATTTGATTTCGCACCAGTATTAATAATAATCTTATCTGCTGTTAATGTCTGAGCAATAGTACCATCTTCGCTTACAAGATTGACTTCAGTATTTGATTTAAATTGAGCTTTGTAAGTGAATACATCAATATTTGCATCATTTGCTAAGTTATCATAATTTTTCTTATTTAATGCGCGAACTACGTCTTTTTTTCTTGAAAAGGCAGAACCAAAATCTGTACCGTCAATACCATCATGCACGAGAACTTTAGAAGGTATACAGCCGTGATTGATGCATGTACCGCCAAAATTATCTGACGATTGTTCTACTAAAGCAACGTGTTGACCTTGTGCTGCTGCATATTTGGCAAGTGTTTTACCTGCTTTACCGAAGCCAATAACTAATAAATTATAATGTGTCATATGTTGTGTCCTCCTGAAGTGTATCTTTGATGACGTCCTTAATTGTCAAGTTACGATAAAAGTTGAGCACTAGGGCAGTTTCTTGCGCTTTATATTTAGTCATGGTGGTTGCAATATGCTTAGAAATCGTACAATGACTCTCTTCACTACCAGTGAAAATACGTTGCGCAGGGGATTTATCTAACACAAAAAGTTGATACAGCGTATCTAACGTAATCGTGGGTGTAATCTCATTTGCTCGATAACCACCGCCTTTACCACGACGTGTATCAATAAATTGTTGGTTATTAAGTATTGTAGCAACGCGTCTTAGTTGCACTGGATTAAGACAAGTAAGTGCTGCTAATTCCTGACTATTGAAATGTTCCTCTGAGTGCTTAGTGAGAAAGCTTAGCACGTGTACTGCAATGTTAAATTCTAAATTCATAGTATACCGCCTTTAATGTAACTTGATTAGTTACATTAAAGTATATCTTATATAAAATGTCAATATGAATGTCTTAATCAGAATGGGGTAAACTACAAGTAGTAATATTTGAATAAAGGAGCGAGTATGAATGGCAGATTTAGTACAATTAGGTAAATCAGATGTTCGTGTATTTCCAATCGCATTAGGTACCAATGCAGTAGGTGGCCACAATTTATATCCAAATTTAGATGAAGAACAAGGAAAAGATGTTGTGCGCAAAGCAATTGATAATGGCATTACATTGCTCGATACGGCATATATTTATGGTCCTGAACGTTCGGAAGAATTAGTTGGCCAAGTGGTTCAAGAATACCCACGTGAACAAGTGCAAATTGCGACGAAAGGTTCTCATGTTATTAAAGATAATGATGATGTCATTCAAAACAATGACCCAGATTATTTAAAACAACAGGTTGAGAATAGCCTGAAACGTCTTCAAGTAGATTATATTGATTTATACTATATTCATTTTCCTGATGAAAATACACCGAAAGATAAAGCAGTTGCAGCCTTAAAAGAACTTAAAGATGAAGGTAAGATTAAAGCAATTGGGGTCTCTAACTTCTCATTAGAACAACTTAAAGAGGCAAATAAAGATGGCTATGTAGATGTAGTGCAATTAGAATACAACTTATTACATCGTGAAAATGAAGATGTAATGGCATACGCGGCTGAAAATGATATTACATTTATTCCTTATTTCCCACTAGCGTCAGGTATCTTAGCTGGTAAGTATGAGGAAAATCAAACGTTTGATGATCATCGTGCGCCTCGTCGTGACTTCCAACCAGAGGTATTTAATGATAATGTGCGTCGAGTGAAACAATTGCAAAGTATTGCAGAAGCCCACAATACATCTATCGCCAATGTGGTTCTAGCATTTTACTTAACTCGTCCAGCGCTAGATGTAGTGATTCCTGGTGCGAAACGTGCTGAACAAGTTGTAGAAAATATTGAAGCGGCTAATATTCAATTAACAGATGATGAATTGAAAAAAATCGACGAACTATTTCCGATTGAATAACAAACGCGGATATAAAATAAATTGAAGTAATTTAAGCTCTTACACCGTTTATATTTGTGTAAGAGCTTTTTTAGAAACTTGAATAAATAGTAATGATTCTTTTTTATTTTAGGAAAATGCACATATATCATATGAAATAAGGGTACTAGGCAAATATGCGAATATTAAATTAATATGAAGTATTGATGTAGCGAACAAATTTAAAAATAATGGCATATTTTAAATATAAATTAAGAGAGAGGGATAGACATGATTACAGTTTTATTTGGAGGCAGTCGTCCAGAGGGGAATACAGCACAACTTACTAAGTATGCAATAGAAGGATTAGCCTATAATTGGATTGATTTAACAGATTACCAATTTAATCCTGTAAGAGATTTCCGTCATGATAATAAAGACATTACTAATTATACCGACGATTATAAACACATCATTGATCAAGTATTAGAAAGTGATACGGTGATCTTCGCATCACCAGTTTACTGGTACAGTATATCTGCATCTTTAAAGGCATTTATTGATCATTGGTCTGAAACAATGGTTGATCCAAATTATAGAGACTTCAAAGAACGAATGGCAAAGAAAGATTTCCGTCTTATTTTAGTTGGTGGAGATTGTCCGAAAGTGAAAGCGAAGCCTTGTATTACACAAATGAAATATACGTTAGATTTTATTGGGGCTGAACTTAACGGCTATATTATCGGTACAGCTGAACGACCAGGAGATATTTCGAAAGATACATTTGCATTCGAAAGAGCTAAAGAATGGAATGAAACACTAATGTAGATTTTGATGAAAGGTACGATAAATCACATCGATAAATACGCTATATTGAGCGATTGTATAACTACTGTGATATAATTTCATTATTAATTCCATAGTAAAGTCAGGAGAATCAAGTATGTTTAAAGTCAGAGAAGCCACATCAAATGACGTCGTAGCAATTAGAGATGTTGCTACTAAGGCATGGTATAACACATATTTAAATATTTATGCAGCATCAACAATTAATGAACTATTAGCTGCTTCTTATAATGAGCAACATTTAAAGAAACGCTTAGAAGAACAATTATTTTTAGTAGCCGAGGATAATGATGAAATTATAGGCTTTGCTAATTTTATTTATGGTAAAGAACTGTATTTATCTGCGCATTATGTACATCCAGAATATCAACACAAAGGTTACGGTTCTAGCTTACTTAAGCAAGGGTTAGAACAATTTGATGGTAAATATGATGCAGTATATTTAGAAGTTGATAATAAAAATAAAGGTGCTATTCAATATTATCAAAATAATGGTTTTGAAATCGTACGTTCTTATCAACCAGAAATGTATGGAGAACAAATGGATTTAGCTTTAATGAAAAAAAGTATATAATCCCTATCACTATACTGTAATGAGAGGAAGGATTTATTTGACGCAAACACCTTATGTTGAACAGAAATTAGCTGAAGAGAAGGTATTTAAAGACCCTATCCATAAATATATTCACGTCAAAGATCAACTTATTTGGGATCTCATTAAAACGAAAGAGTTTCAACGTTTACGTCGTATTAAACAATTAGGTACATTATATCTTTCTTTTCATACTGCAGAGCATAGTCGATTTGGTCACTCTTTAGGTGTATATGAAATCGTACGTCGTATGATTGATGAATCATTTGTTGGGCGTGATGCGTGGAATAATGCAGATAGACCATTAGCTTTATGTGCAGCATTATTACATGATTTAGGGCATGGTCCATTTTCACATAGTTTTGAAAAGATATTTAATACAGATCATGAGGCATTTACACAAGCCATTATTACAGGACCTACTGAAGTGAATGAAGTCTTAAGTCGTGTATCTGATACTTTTCCTAAAGAGGTCGCGGATGTTATTAATAAAACACATCAAAATAAACTTGTCATTTCTATGATTTCATCTCAAATTGATGCCGATCGAATGGATTATTTGCAAAGGGACGCTTATTTTACTGGTGTCTCTTACGGTACATTTGATATGGAACGTATTCTACGTTTGATGCGACCTTCAAAAGATGAAGTACTCATTAAAGAAAGTGGGATGCATGCTGTAGAGAACTTTATAATGAGTCGTTATCAAATGTATTGGCAAATATACTTTCATCCGGTTAGTAGAGGCGGGGAAGTTTTACTAAATAATTGTTTGAAACGCGTCAAACAATTGTACAACGAGGGTTATCATTTTAAAATGTATCCTGAAGATTTTGTTCCTTTCTTCGAAGAGAAGGTTACAATCGAGCAATATGTTGATTTAGATGAAGTCGTAGTGCTTTATTATTTAAAGCGATGGATACAAGAAGATGATGCCATTCTTAGTGATTTAGCACGTCGTTTTATCAATAGGGACTTGTTTAAATATATTCCATTTGATGGTTCAATCATTACTATTACTGAACTGCAAGAGCTGTTTATAGAGGGACATATTGATCCTAATTATTATTTCGTTAGTGAAGCTTTCTCTGATTTGCCTTATGATTATGATCGACCAGGATCTAATAGACAACCAATACATTTATTAAGACGTGATGGTAATATTAGAGAAATTAGTAGCCAATCACTTGTTATTTCTAGTATTACGGGTATTAATCGTGAAGATTATAAATTGTACTATCCTAAAGAAATGATTCTTAATATCGATAATCCACAAATTAAGGGTTCAATTATTAATTTACTTAATGAATTGAATTAAGCCATTGAAACTTTAATATATAACACATAATATAGAAATTATGAATTTAAGTTTTCGGAGGTGTCATGTGTGTCTGAGAATAAAGGTTTTAAATTTAATATTATCAAGAATGACCCGCTTGACGGACATAAAGGAACGAATATTGGTGCAATTAGTTTAGATAATATTGCCCCAGTATTTATAGATGTAGCTAATAAAGAGGCGTTTATTGATATAGGTGGTATGCATGCGCGTGCTCAAGTTGAAAAAGGTGTTAAATGGATAACTGACAAATCGGAAGTCGAAGGCGAAGAAGCTAAAGAATATTGGCTTTGTTGGGTGACAACTGAGCGTAGTGAAACTGGACCGTACTATGCCGGTGTTACTGCATGCTATTTATTAGTTAACAAGTCTATACGCCGTGGTTATAAGAGTATGCCTGAACATGTCAATATGATGGATAAGTCTATGAAACATAAAATTATGATTGATCATATTGGCGAAGAAAATAAAAAAGTGTTGAAAGACTTTTTAAAATCGCACAATGAGGATATGTGGAATAATTCGAATGACGAATTATTCAAAGCTTTTGAATAGTATAAACAGTACTAAGCGTGGGACGCTACTCTTAATAGCCAGTAAGTGAATTTTAATAAGTTCATTTACTGGCTTATTTTCATACATTGATAAAGTATGTCAGTCTCATTTCGCTTAGGTTGTAAAGAAATTCTTAGATAGATATTCACTCGTCTAAGTTGTTTCGCTTTCCTGTGGGAAAGGCTCTAAAGTAGTTCTTTGATTTTAATCATTAGAACTACTTACTTAAGTGTTTAAACACTTAAGTTCCTCAACCCCAGCTTGCTTTGCTTGTAGAATTTCATCAAGAAATTC
>NZ_JAESLK010000034.1:0-10507 GCF_017892585.1 Staphylococcus sp. GDY8P57P
TCTACGGATTTTCGCCATGCCACGAAATTAGCATCATGCTAGCAAGTTAAGCGAACACTGACATGATAAATTAGTGGTTAGCTATATTTTTTTACTTTGCAACAGAACCCTTTTTAGTATAATCTCGCAGCGAGGTGGTTATTAAATGACCTGAAGTATCAAGATATTCCACTTGATCATTCAAGACCCTAACTTTTCGATTGTTCACATAATATTTGTTATGTGATTTATTTTCTGGCTCTGTGTCATCACCGCTATCACCAGATTCCGAATCATGTGTTAACTGACTAGGCACATTATTATCACCCGTTTCGACAATTACGTCAGGTTCACCATCAAAAGAAGGGTCAGCAAATAAACGAGTTGCTCCTCTGAAATCAATAATAGTAAAAAATTCTTTCCCGTGAGCCTTATCAATCCGAGTACCTCGACCGATAATTTGCTTAAATTCAGTCATTGAGTTAATGTTTTGATCTAAAACGATCAGCTTACAGGTCTTAACGTTGACACCAGTAGTTAATAGCTTTGAAGTAACTGCAATTGTTGGATATTTACTACCAACATCTTCGAAATTACTTAACTGCGCCTTACCTTCATTATCGCTGCTAGTCATTGTCATTACATAACGTGAGTCACGACTGACAATGTCAGTATTTTCATTTACCAAAGCCATTCGCATCCGGTTTGCATGGTCAATATCTTCACAAAAAACAATGGTCTTATCCAAACGAGTTTTACCTTGCTTTAAGTACTCACTCACATAATGAGCAACCTGTTTAGTTCGATCATCAATCACCAATGTACGGTCAAAATCACTCGCAGTATATTCGCGATCCACAATTAGTTTACCATTGGCATCACGTTCGCCCTTATGTGGCCGATAACCAGTTACATCTACATCAAGATTTACGCGTATTACTCGATATGGTGCTAAGAATCCATCATCAATGCCTTGTTTTAATGAATAGGTATAGATAGGCTCCCCAAAATAATCGATATTTGAGACACCTTTTTCGTTTTTAGGAGTAGCTGTCATTCCAAAGTGAGTTACATTAGGGCCGTCAAAGTAATTTAAAATTTTACGCCATTGACTATCTGCTTTTGCAGAACCACGATGTGCTTCATCTATGACTACTAAATCAAAAAAATCAGGTTTAAATTGTCTGAATGGTTCGTGACCTTCATCTTCATCTTTACCGGCTAATTGTTGATATAAAGCGAAGTGAATTTGATAAGAACTATCCAATTTTCCCTTTTGGACTTTAGTGGCTTTGCCTAATAAGGGGCTAAAATCTCCAGTCATGGCCTGATCAACTAAAATATTGCGATCAGCTAAATATAAGACCCGCTTTTTAAAACCAGCTTGCAATAAACGATAAACTATTTGAAAAGCTGTAAAAGTTTTTCCGGTACCAGTGGCCATTACTAATAAAGCACGTTGACGGCCGCTAGCAATGGCTTGTACCGTCCGGTTAATCGCAATTCTTTGATAATAGCGTGGTTGATTTGCTTCCCTGGTTGAGTAATACGGTTCTTCAACTACTTGCAATTCTTCTTGAGACAATCCCTTTTCCTTCTTATAACGTTGCCACATAGCTTCTTTTGTAGGAAATTCGTCCATTGCTAAAGAGCGTTCTTGACCAGTTAGCATGTCATGTTCCAAAAAAGAGCGGCCATTTGTTGCATATACAAAAGGAACTTCTAATGACTTGGCGTGCTTTAGACCTTCTGCATAACCAATTCCTTGTTGAATTCCGTGGTTATAGGTATGTTGCAAATCTTTAGCTTCAATAATTGCTAGTGGATAATTTTCACGATAATTTAGCAAATAATCAATTTTTTTCCGGCTATTTTGTTTAGTGTAATTATTAATAACAGTAATTCTTCCATCCGTGTATGGATATTCCATCCGATAGTCTGTTGACTTCCAACCAACTCGTTGAATTGCGGGTGTTATGTATCGATTTTTAACATCTTCTTCTGATAAATTTCCCATACCAAATCCCCCCTAATTTTTGGTGAACTGAAATGCCCTTGTCAATTTATAAAAGGTAAATCAGGTTTATTATCGTAACCATAGTTAATCTTGGAAAAATTTTAAACAGGTGTAATGAATAGGTAGAATGAACTAATAATCGAGTGGATTTACATGTATTTGATTGTTTTTTTATTTTTTTCGTACATCTAAACCTTGAATTGCATTATCGTACGTCCACTGCTTAACTTTTGTCATGTCATTAGTGCGGTAATAATCAGCAATTAATTCATTCCATTTATCCCACTTATCTAAGGGCACATTGATTAGTCCAACGCCACCGTCAATCATGATTTTATTGGCGCTTAAAGTAGCGGTTCGCTTGTTACCGTCCCAAAAGATTTGTTGACGCATATTATGATACATAACGGTTAAGGCTTTATCAGTCGTGGTTGTCTGTGAGTTAGCCAATGTTTGTTGTAAAAATGCTTGTTCCTGTTGTTCGTCAATTAGTGGTGGTTCAAAAAATTCTTCGTCTCCTAAATTGACTCCACCTTGTCCTTGTCGTAACTCGCCAGGAACCAAGGCATCTTCGGCAGCCACGACTTTATTAATTTGCTTTTCCATGGGCAAAGTTAAGGGTTCAGTCTGGGTCGTGACGTATTGCCAACCTCGCTTTAAATTAACAATCGTCAAAACATCTTCCACTGGCACACCTGCAACACTCATGCCGTCCATGATCGTTTGTGTTTGTGGCAAAGTTGTATTCACTCCTTCAAAGCGGGCGTTGGTATGCACTAACTTAGTAAAGTTTGAGCGTGCAAAGCGTCGATTTTCTTCCGGCGTAAATTGATATAAATCAAGATATTGCTGTGAGTTTGCCATTAAAATTAACTCCTTTTAGTTATCAAAAAGGCGTTTAAAGAACCCCTTCTTTGTGGCTTCTTTTTGATAATCATTATTTTCTTCTGGTTTTTGTGCCTGTTCAGTATTTTTTTGTTTAGTTTGTGTTTGTTGCTTAACTTCCTGCGGTTCATTTTGCTGGGTTAAAAGACGCTGGGTTGATAGGTTTAACTGTTGTTGCTGATCAATTAGCTTTTGTGCTTCATCAAGTTGTTTATCTTTGCTTTCCAACTGCTTGGCTAACAAAGCATTTTGTTCTTTTAGGTTCTTAATATTGTCCTGCATAGCAGCAATAATTTGGTCAGTATTATTATTTATTTCGCTATGATACTCATTGTGTTGGTCATGTTGCGACCGTTGTGCAACGTCATCGTTAGAGCTACCTGACATGCCTTTTACAATGGTATTTTTCTGCGTTGCGTTAAACAATAGTGTGCGTTCTTTTACATCAGTGTGCGCAATATTGTTTTTCTTTATATAACGATAAACATTGGATTTGTCTTTGCCGATTTCCTCTGCAATATCCTTCATAGAATAAAGCTTCATGCTAAATTCCTCCTTCATTGCGAACAATGTTACCACAATAATGTGCGCAACGATGTTTTTTATTTAAGCTTCTTAGTTTTCTACCATTGCTTTCATACGTGCATCTTCAAACCAAAAAGCTTTATCAACTTGTGCAACGCCTAGCTTGTAGGCATATAAAACTGGCTGTTGTAAGGTAGCAAATTCTTCTGGGCGAATAAGTGGCACCGATTGTTGGTTATAGTTGGTTGAATGGCCACCAAATAAGGCGTCAACTGTACCCGTTGAACCGCCACCATTATAGGACCTTCCTTTAATAACTGCTGTTTTGCTTCCTGCACGGTCAGAAAAGTATTTTTGGCTCGTATTATCAAGGGCATTGTGTACGACAACATAATGCATATTATCCATAATCAGTTTACGCCCAGTTTCTTGGTAGTTCTTGTCTAATTGGGCTAATGACTGCAATAAAATCATCACGGACACATTACGCGAGCGGAGTGTTGAAATAGCGTCAGTAAAAGCAGGCATATAGCCTAGTCGTGGAAACTCATCTAAAGCCATTAAAATATTCGGAGTAGCATGTTCAGGTCGTTTCGTTAAATAACGTGTAAATTGCGAAACAATCAATGATAAATAACGCTGATACACTTGTAGCTGACTTTCAGGTAAAACAAGATAAATCCAATTTTCTTCAATATCTTGCGGCGTAATACTTGCACCGTTTCCTGATAGTTGGCGCAAAATAGGATCAGTTGCAAAAACTACCAGTGTATTGCGTAATTCGTTCATTAGGCTGGCTAATTGTTCTGTTTTGATACCAGCAACGGCGTTGATTAATATTCTAGTTTCTGACTTTTCACTAGCTGCTAACTGTTGCATAATTTGATCTGCAGGATTAGCTGTTAACCATTCAGCAATTTCGCTAAATGATTTTTCGTTTTTAAATTCCCAACAAGCGCTCGCCAAAATATTCTGTGCACTTTCTTTAAAATACGGTTCTTTAATATCAGGACTGATTGGAATAAGAGTTTGTGCCAGATCAACAACATCAGTATAACTTTCAATAACTGCCAAAGGATCATAGGCTAGTTGCGGCTCAATAAAATTCAAGACTTTCTTATTGGGGTGTAAATGCCCAGTTTTAGCAAGTAGTTCTGGCTTAATATCCACCACAAAAGCATTACCAGAGTAAGTTAATAGCGTTGGAATAAGATTACTGGCCGTTTTCCCAGTTCCTGCACCACCAAAAATTGCGATATTACCTTCCGTAGATGCAGGCTTTGCAACAAGCCGATTACCTTTTTTACCAAATACAACCCCGTTATTACTTAATAGACCGCCTTTTTTAAGATCATTTTTATCAAGAAAGAAAGCTTTTCCCAAATCTCCAGAAACTAAAGATGTTTTTTGTGGAAAGAGGCAAGATATCCAGCTAATTGCTAAATAGGCCAAAAAAATCATGCTGGCCTTTTGATTAATATACCAAAGTGGCATAGCCAACAAGAAAGTAAAACCACCAGTTATAAAAACAAAAAAAGTGGCTAACCCATTACTTTTAAACGTTGTAAAAATGGTACTACGGATAAAGTAATGGATTGGGAAAATAACTGCTCGAATAGAAAATCCTTTAGCATCTTTATGGTTATCAGATTGTCTAGCATTACGTACACGTAAATAAATTAACCAAATAATTAATACGGCAATAAGTATCAAATCAGTCATCAAAAGTCCCCCTAATTAAATTGACGATTACGAATAAAATTATTATGAATCTCTACTTGCGTGACTGAACGGCCACGCTTCGCTTGAAATAATTCCAAATCCATATCTTTAATTTTTAAGTTGATTTCCTTAATTGCCGGAGTTAATACATCACGCTTTAAATATCCATATGCATAACTTTTTGGAGCACCCAACCATTGCTTAAAATCATCAGGAGAGCCTTGTACAATAGCAATCGATTTTCCATTATCTTTATCAGCCTCACGGATCAATTTGTACAACAAAATTGAATATTTACTTTTTAGTTGTACCGTGTCATCAAGAAAGTACTGCGTATAATTACCATTATCTTTTAACTTTAATAGAAAAGGAGCGAAACGTTCGTTAATTTTTAGCTGGACTTGACCGTTCTCCCAAAGATCGACAACTTCAAACCAACCAGTCATTGTTACTCGCTTTTCTTCTTCACTGTAAATATAAACGTCCTTTTTTCGCATATCAGCTAGATTTTGTGCCAATTGTGAGTAAGTCCGACCACTGCGTTTTAAATCCAAAACATTTGATAGCTCATACATCGAAGTCTGAATAACATTAAAATGCTCATCTTCAGGCTTAATTTTAGAAACTACATAGTCCATGATTTTTAATTCACGCGCATTTAAATCATGGCGCGCTTTCGTAATTAAATCATTATGTTCAGCAACTTGAAAGAAACGCTGTTGTTCAAAATCTTCTTTGTTGAAATTCCGATCATTTGTCCATAAAAAATAACGTTTATCAGCCATATAGAGCACCTCCTTAATTTAATTAGTTCACTCATTTTAGATGAGTATATATTTATAAATGAGATAAATCAACTCATTTATTTTTAAAACTCATAAGTCGTGTGCTTTTTACTCATAAGTCGTGTGCTTTTTACTCATAAGTCGTGTGCTTTTTACTCATAAGTCGTGTGCTTTTTACTCATGTATACGCCCAACTATCATTGATATAAAAGCATTTCACTCTCTATAAGTATTTAGAATTATAAATAAATTACTATAAAATTACAGGCGTGCGTACACGTGTGCTTGTACCCTAACAATTGCTATTAATCAAACAAAAACACAAAGCAAAAAAGGAGTGAGAGAAAATCACTCTCACATTTAACTCCATTCGCTTTGCTCATTGCGCCTCTCTACGATCGTTGCTAAAAAGGTGTGGCGCTTGCGCCACATTAAAAAAACCTTGGGAACTGTCGCCCCAAACCCCGACCAAGCTGAAGCCAGCTTGATCGCTATGACTTTGCCGCCAGTCGGGCTCGAGGAAACAATAGCTTGTTTCCTAAAGCATAAGGCTTTTAGTTAAGTGAAGTCAGTCAACTAAAAAGCCTCAAAAAGGGGCTAACTACTAAAGCAGTAAGCCCCTCTAATTCGATTTACCGTTGACTAACACCTAGATAGAACGCTATTGATATTAAATTACAAACTTTTTTTCGTTAATAATTTGTTCCTGCCGCTTATCTAAAACATACGTGTGTAGGGCATCAAAAAGTCTCCGTTTATCAGGGTCAGGGTTATGCAAAGCTTGTTCCCAAAGGCCTTGAATATCAACCGTCCAAGGATCAACTAACAATTGTTCAATTTGCTCGACTTCTTTCATTTCTTTAAGCCCTCCCAATCGTCCTTATTTCGTGTTCTAAGCCATTTCAGTACATCTTTGATGTTTTATATCCTTTAAGCAAAAAAATGTGTCAAAGCCCAAAATACAAGTCCTGAGAGCAAACCAGTAGGGACAACGGCATACAAATAATTTTTAATTTCATACCAGCTCATATTTCTATGTGTTCGGTCAATTTCCGTAGATAAACGGTTAGCGACTTGGTCCATAGTCTTTTGAACGATCTGGTTTAGGCGGTCGCTTAAGGTTTTCAGAGTGTCGTTGTTGCTCTTTTGTGCGTTGTTTATCTGCTTGAGTTCGGCGATTGTCTTTTGATTGACGGTCATTGTCTGTTCGTTGAACTGTTTTTGCGCGTCTTTGAGCGTCGCGACTAATTGTTCTTTGCTGATCTTGTTGTTGTTTTCTAAACTGTTTAAGGTCGTCTGAAAGGCTTGATTGACGTGCTGACTGGTTTTCTCGATTTGTTGGAGTTGTTCGGTCAACTCGATTTGTTGTTTGCTCTGTAATTGAATTTGTGTGCCTTGATAGTTCCTGATTTCTTTCAGGGTCTGGTTGAGCGCTGTTAAATCTGTTTGTATCTGGGTTTTTGGTATCTGTTTGGTTGTATCTTGGGTCTCTGGTACGTCTTTCCAACTCATTGTAAATTGCCCCCTTTTCGTAAGCTGTGCCAAGTTTATTACCACGAGCCTTATAATTCGTCCCTGTTAGCTGATAGGTAAGGTCTTTACCTCGTTCCCATACATCTATTGCTTTTTGCTTTAAATCGTCTCTAAACGTCTGAAAATCGCATATAAGCTGATTAGACATGGTACTATCAACTGCTTGTCTGATTTGGTCTTTCCAAGTCGGTTGTCCGCGGTCTTGCATTTTGATTTCGGCCATAGAACGCTTTTCATACCGTTCAGGGTCAGTGTGTGTTACTTCTAGTCCATGTTTTTGTACGATTTCATCGGTGTTATGAACGAGCTTTTCACGATATTCTTGCCAATTTCCATGCATTTTCTTGCCAGTTTCCAAGTCAATTGCCCCAATGACAGCGTGAATATGTAAGGCGTCTGTATCAGCATGTTCATATAGCGCCACCTGTTGATTAGGATAAGTCTTTTGATACACTTCTTTGGCAATATCGAGAGCTTTTTTCTGGTCGATTTCGTTTTTAGGGTCAAATTCCTTTGGACTAAATGAAATACGACTAGCATAGGCTTGTGTTTTACCTTGATTACCGTACACTTCACGGACTTGTTTAAATTGACTTTTAGCATAGTTCACATCAAGGTTTAGTCCGTCCTTTAAGACCGCACGTTTTTCGGCATAATTGACAAGCCGTGACGCACTTGCAGACCGCTTTATGTGAGTTGTTGCCATATCTTTGCCACCTCACTTTGAAGTTCCTGCAATGCTTGGGCGGGGACGTTGCCCCCCTGATTGGCGTGTTTTGCTAATTGGTTGAGATTACCCCCAATTTTTGCTAATTGACGGGCTAACTCTTGCGCTTCTTTTGCGCCAATCTTAGGGGCAACGATCCGCGCCCCCTGTGCCTTCTTTTTGACAAAAGCAGGCACGGACATATTTAAAGTTTTCGCAGATTGCGAAAGCTTTAAATAGTCCTGCTCGCTCACTCTAAAATTGATTTGCCGACTGTCTTTCCGATTGGGTTGTTTATCGGATAGATCGCTAGCCATATTGTGTTGTTCGCTCACAAACCCCACCCCCTTTGTTTTGCCTTTCAGGCAAGTGAATTGATTGATTAAGCTCGTGAAACCCTAAGGGTTTCTACTCACATAATAAATCAATTCACGGGGTTTGGGCAAGCAACCCACATGCTAGCCACTTACGTGTCTGATGTGGTGCTTGCAAAGGGGACGCTAGCGCTCGCCCCTTGACCCCCTAGCTACGCAAACTCATGGCAAAATGACTAGCTATAAGCTAGCCACTTTTTGCCAATCGTTGCGTATGCCATTTGCTGATTTATTCCGCAAATGGCGTCTGCCCGACGGGGGCTGTCTGCCGAATTATTTTGCATAATAAGCATGATTTCATCAAGACAAATTTTGCATTTGACGCATGCTTTCAGCAGGAACCTTTCAGGCAGACCATTTCATGGAGAGTTCTCCTCGAACGGGGCAAGTTAAGCGAACTTGAGCGCAAAAAAATAAGCATGTATTGCTTATTTTTAAAGACAAAGTCTATATTCATTTAATCATTGAAACTAGATCTAAAGGCTCTTAGCAAATTTAAACACATCTCTCAATACTTTTTCTAAGTAGCGTGATGCTGTTAATTCTTGTGCTTCGGCACGCTGGGCTAATTCTTCTGCTATTTCAGGTTTCAATGTATATGATTTTGACACACGTGATTGTACTGAATGTGCTTCTTCTTTATATGGCATAATGGATCAATCCTTCCATGTTGTATTTAGTACAGTTTTAATTATAACTGTAACTACAACTATAATTAAAACTGTATCTCTTTTTTAAATGCTTTTAAATCGGCGTTGCTGGGTTCTGACACTAATCCCTGTTTTGCGTTCAATCATCTTATAAGTCATGCCTTGCTGGCGCAACTCATAGGCAAATTTAATTTGTTCGTCTGTGTAGGTTTTGGGGCGTCCCTCGTGAAAATTGGGGTCATTTTTCTTGGCATATAATTTGCCCTCTTGGGTACGTGTGACAATCATATCTCGCTCAAACTGCGCAAAGGCGCTGAAAATCGTAAAAATTAACTGTCCTGTGGGCGTATTGTCGATTGTCCCCATGTTAAGGATTTGTACTTTAATATTCTGGTCAAATAGCTGTTGAATAATCTCTAAGGCTTCTTTGGTGTTTCTGGCGAAACGATCAAGCTTGGTAATGATTAACGTGTCGCCTGGGGCTAGTTTTGTCAGTAATAAATTAAACTGGGGACGCTGGGTCGTTGTCCCTGTAAATTTTTCTTGATAAATAATTTCTGCGCCTGCTTGCTTTAATTGGTCAATCTGATTTTCTAGTTTTTGGTCGGGAGTACTTACTCGTGCATAGCCGTATTTTGTCATTTGATTTCTCCTTTAATCTGATATAGCATGCCATGCTATATGGTATGATAATTGTTTATTTTGGGTTGATATTTGTGTCCCCTAAGTTATGACGCTTCTTCATGCCTATTATTATAGGGTTTGAAAAAACAGAGCACAACTTATAAGTTATGTCTTTTGAACTTGGAGTGAGAATGCAGTCAAGTGCTAGGTGTGGAGATTTTTTTGTGGGCTTCAAAAAAATACTACCCGTTCTTGACGGAATGAAACGACACACTGAAACGGCTGAAAGCCAAAGTTAGTTACACCAACTTTGCTTTCCTGCCACACGGCGAGTGGGCGAGTGAGTTTGAGAGGGGGGAAACTCCTCTCATTATTGCGGTCAAGCTGGTTCAGCTTGTAGGTGTGGGCGGTTCTGTTGCAAAGTTTCCGATAAGCTCATTTTGAGGTAAAATAATTGAAAAAGATAGCTTGGAGGAATGAAGATGACTCAGTTCAAAGGAAAACAATTTCAAAAAGACGTGATTATCGTAGCCGTCGGCTACTATCTTCGGTACAACCTGAGTTATCGTGAAGTGCAGGAAATTCTGTATGACCGAGGAATTCACGTTTGTCACACCACAATTTACCGTTGGGTGCAAGAATACGGAAAGATTCTTTATCAAATTTGGAAAAAGAAAAACAAACAGTCCTTTTATTCATGGAAAATG
>NZ_JAESLK010000035.1:0-20265 GCF_017892585.1 Staphylococcus sp. GDY8P57P
CAGGAGTCTGGACTTGACTCAATTTTTTATAGCGATTTATTAATATAATGTAAAATTGTTATTGTTTTTTAGAATATTTATTAACAAACTTTATGCTATCTTAATATTTTATAAATATAATAATAAACTGATTTTTCAAACTATAAGTATTTAAATTGAATGAATGAGTCATCAAGGAACATCGTCATCGGAATAGTACGTATATAAAAAAGCAATCGCGTTAACGAAAGTCTAATCAACGTGATTGCTAAGGTATATGAAAGTTATTTAGCGTTATATATTAACGTAATAAAGTCTTGAATGATTGTAGTCAGATGTCTATCATTTCGATAAATGAGTGATATATAACTTGTCGTTGGGGCGTTAGGCAATTGTTTACTAATAATATTAGGATGATGACGAATGGCGTTTTCACTCACTAAACTTAAGTAATTAGAATCTTTAATCGTTGCTAGAATACTGCTAATACTATTTGTTTCCATATGGACATCTAAGTTGATAAAGTTCTTTTTTCGCCATTCATTAATACTGTCTCGAGTTGAACCACCGTTATGTATAATGAAACGATAGTTATTAATATCCTCAATTGTACATTGTTTATGTTGAGCTAGCGGGTGACGTTTATCCATAGCAAGTACGAGTGGGTTGTCGTGAAGACGTTTAACTTGTAGTTCACTTTCGTTAAAGCCTTTTTCGGCTATGACAGCAATATCAATTTTACGATTTTTGACTTGATCAATAATGACTGGTGCGGTATCTACCGTTAAGTTAATGTCTATATTTGGATGTTCATGCATATAGTTTTTAAAGGTTGAGGGCAAAATACTATAAATCGGTGCATGACTAGCTCCAATTCTCAATGTACCTCGTTTAGATTGCTTAAAATCGTCCATCATATCTGTGGTTTCTTCAATTAAATTAATCATTTTAGTCGCATTTCGATAAAGTAATTCTCCAGCTTCAGTCAGGTTGAAATGTTTACCTTTCTTGAAATAGAGTGGTAAACCGCATTCTTTACTTAAGTTCTTTAAATGAAATGTTACTGTTGGTTGTGTGATGCCGAGCTTTTCAGCGACGGCGTTTTCATTTTGTGCTTCAACGAAATGTTTAAAAATGTGTAATTGCTTTGTATTCATAAATTGATTCCCCAAAATATATATTTTGTTTATACTATTTCCTATAATAAATAAAGAATTTTGAGCACACGTTAATAATTTGTTTAAAGTTAGTTAAACAGTGGTTTTATATTAGTATGCATTTAGCAGTAGGTTAGGAGAGAAGGCATATGAAAGAAAGGATACTGGTGGTTTCTGATATTCATGGACATCGGAAAGCGCTTGTCTCTCTTTTGAAAGCAGTAAATTTTAATGCTAGAAAAGATCAACTGGTTTTAATGGGAGATTATGTTAATAATGGTCCTGACTCATTTGGTACTTTAAAGTTAGTGAAGCGGTTAAAACGTCGAGGTGCGCGCGCGTTAGCTGGAAACCATGAGATGCGTTGGTTGGAAAGTAAAGATAAAAAAATTAAACGATGGCATAAGTTTTTAAGAGAATTGTCTACGATTGAGGTTATCGATGAGTACATATTTGCGCATGCTGGCATTGATACGTCAAAGCCTTTAAATAAACAAATCAAAGAATACACAACGGGGCATTATAATCACAATTTAAATAGAAACATCCCTAAAAATAAATACTTGATCCATGGTCATATCCCTAATTATCGCTATGGTCTTAAAAATGATGAGTTATATCAAAAGAAAAATATATTAGATATTGATACAGGTGCAGGTCATAATAAATTCTTATCGCTTATAGATTTAACGAATGCGTATCAATATTCTGTTAAGGTCACAGATATGAGTAGCATTAACACGAAACGTATTAAATTATAAACATTTGCGATTAGTCAAAAAAGGAAAGCTTGTATTAGATTTCAATAAACAGAAGTATAAGTTTTAAAATAAATGTTATATAATGTAGTGGAATATTAATAAAAAAGGGTGACATGCGTGGATAAGCATAAACAACATTCTAAATTCAGTTCGTACTTAAAAGTGTCATGTTCAGTATTGTTAATGAGTGGAACATTCGTAGGCTATGGATTTACAAAGGATAGCTTTGCGCAATCAAATGACCATGCTAACAACACTTCAAGTGAAGTGAAAACGGTTCAAGGCCAACTTGATCTAGCGATAGATAAAGCGAAGACGAAAATTGATCGTTTAAAACACTTAAAAACGAACGAAATTAAAAGCTATAAACAAGATATTGAAGATGCACGTAACCAATCTGAAATAGATCAAATTGTAAGGGATGCACAAGCAGAAAATCGTATATCTGATGAAGAAAGTACTGAAGAAGCGGATCACAACGAAATACCTTCAACGAACGACGCACATTCAATGTCTAAACATTCGTCAGTAAATGAAGAAAATCAATTAGATGAATTAGATAAAATCATCACAGATTTAAATACTTTATCTGAAAAGGTTGATACTCATCAACAAAATGATGATTTGGAGTCAGAAGAAACAGTTAATGATCATGAACAGTTAAGTAGTGATCAACCATCAACGTCTGGAGATTCAAACCATTTAGAAAAAGAAAGTGATGATACGTCCGTCTTAGATAAATTAGACGATCTGAAAAATGATGTCGAATCAGTCAAAGACAATCAGCATACATCAGTGGAAGATACTGAAAGAGATGTAGAATCTACGACGCAAGATACCCAATCAGCACCATCTTCTTCAGAGAATACGGCACAATCCCATTCAGATGGACGTGTTTTAAATGATGTTAAACAAATGGATAAAGAGGATGTCACAAATCATCACGCAAACACGAATCATTCAGAAAGTGATGCACTTAACGCATTGAATGATAAGTTATCAGCTACTCAAAAAATTGACCAAGCTATTTCAAAAGTAGAAGGTGCACAAGACAATACAACTGAACGATATAGTAATCGTAAACTTGAGCAATTAAGACAACTCGAACAACAAGTAAAACAAAACCAAAATTTGACAACTAAACAGAAACAAAATGTTGAAAATGATATAACAAATGTTCGACAAGATGTTAAAGCAAATCGAGATACAATTCTTGATCGCCTAGAACAATCGAAAGATAAACGAGCAACAGTTGACCAAATCATCGGAAGTGTCTTTAGTAAAAATGAGGCACAACATATAGCCAAAGAGATTAACACTAAAGGTCAATCAGATAAGCAAATTACAGACCAAGTGATGAAACAGCTAGATCGTTTGAAAACGACGACAAGCGATGACATCTTAGCATCCATGTTCGACCAAGCGCCAGATAAAGAAGCGTTAATTAAAACATTACTTTCAACGCGTTTAGGCAATAGTGAGGCATCACAAATTGCGAAACGACTTGCTAAAGCACAACTGTCTAATTCAGAATTAGTCAATAAAGTGAAACAAGAAATCAATGCACAACGAACAGTGACTGCAGATGATATTCTTAAAGATGTTCTCGAAAAATCATCAGACCGTAAACAAACGATTGAAACGTTGTTAGCGACAAAGTTAAATCAGTCACAAGCAAAAGCATTGGCAGATATCATTGCTAGAGCACAAACAGGTAAAGCAAACACGTTAGATTTAGTGAAGAATGCGTTAAATGGTACTACGAGCGATTTACTTCAACTACAAAATCAACTCGACAATGCCAAAAAGAATTTAAATTATATCTTAGCACCGATTACACAAAGACTATCACTACTTGATCGTATTAATGGTACTTCAAATCATACTACATCTAACTCAAACCTTCTTAACCAAGGGTCTCATGTATTAGATGGATTAACTGGTGGCAGTCTATTAAATGGCCTTAATTCAGGTGGTCATCTTTTAGATAGTATTGAAGACATTCCTAATCCAGTACAAGGGTTATCTTTAGGACATTTAGGAAACGATGATGGCTTTTTAAGTGGCTTATTTGATGATGATGGTAATTTATCTTTACCTAATACCGGGGAAGTAGTTAAGAAATCATGGTTACCGATAACCATGCTATTAGTGGTAGCGGGTGGTACATTGATTTGGTTAGGTCGCCGCAAACGACAACACACAAAACAATAAATATAAACTTATATTGTAAGTTACATTGCACACGTAATGTAGCACAAGCTAAACTGAGAAAATGCTTATAGTAAGCTTTTCTCAGTTTTTTTATGAGTATAAACGAATTTAATAGAGCCATGAGGAATGTTGACTCTGACTTGCGCATTTCAATTAGGAAACGAGGATTAGAAAAAGAAAGCGTTTGCACAATTTACCAAAAATAGCAAGCGAATTTCGAGAAATTCTTGGTAAAGTTGTGTGAAATAATTATGAATTTATCTAAAATATTTACACTTTTATATATATTCATATTGATTGTAAATTGCATTAGACATACACTAATAGTGGAAAAAGAAATTGATAATTTTTTCACAAAGTCACTTATTTGACATATTTCAACAAAGTATAAGTTTTGAATGTGTAAGCATTTTCATAGATAAAAAATACTTGAAGGGGTTGAAACGCATGACACATACTAATGACGTAACTAACAGCACAAGCAAAGGACGGAAAAAACGATTCTCGCTTAAGATGCCCGGCGCATTTACAATTTTATTTATTTTAACTGTAATTGCGGTTATGGCAACGTGGATCATACCAGCTGGTGCTTATTCTAAGTTATCATATGATGGCGGTGCGCAAGAATTCAAAATTGTTGATGCGCATAATAAATCAAAAACAGTCCCTGGAACACAAGAGCAATTAGATAAATTAGGTGTAAAAATTGATGTAGACCAATTTAAATCAGGTGCCATCAATAAACCTATCTCAATTCCTGGAACATATGAACGATTAGATCAAAATCCTGCTGGACCAGACCAAATTACATCAAGTATGGTCAACGGTACGATTGAAGCCGTAGACGTAATGGTATTTATTCTCGTATTAGGTGGACTTATTGGTGTTGTACAAAAGAGTGGTTCATTCGAATCAGGACTCTTAGCACTGACTAAAAAAACAAAAGGTCATGAATTCTTACTTGTATTCATGGTATCTGTATTAATGGTATTAGGCGGTACGCTTTGTGGTATTGAAGAAGAAGCGGTAGCATTTTATCCAATACTTGTTCCAATCTTTATTGCAATGGGATATGACTCAATTATATGTGTTGGGGCAATCTTCCTTGCGAGTTCTGTGGGTAGTACATTCTCAACTGTTAACCCATTCTCAGTTGTTATCGCATCAAATGCAGCGGGTACAACATTCGTTGACGGTTTATACTGGAGAATCGCGGGCTTAATCGTAGCTACAATATTCACAGTAGGTTATTTATATTGGTACTCTAAAAAAATCAAAAAAGATCCAAAAGCATCATATACTTATGAAGATAAAGCTAAATTCGAAAAACAATGGTCAGTTATTAACGATGATGGTGCTGAAAAACCATTTACATTACGCAAAAAAATCATTTTAATTTTATTCATTCTACCATTCCCAATCATGGTGTGGGGCGTTATGACACAAGGTTGGTGGTTCCCAATCATGGCCTCAATGTTCCTAGCATTTACGATTGTAATCATGCTAATGGTTGCATTAGGTAAAGATGGACTCGGCGAGAAAGTCGTCGTCGATGCATTTGTTGAAGGGGCATCAAGCTTGGTAGGGGTATCACTTATCATTGGCTTAGCACGTGGTATCAATATGATTATGAATGATGGCTTAATCTCAGATACAATCTTGAACTTCAGTTCATCACTTGTACAGGGTGTAAGTGGACCAATCTTCATTGTAATATTGTTGATTATCTTCTTCTTCCTAGGTTTCATTATTCCATCATCTTCTGGATTAGCAGTACTCGCAATGCCAATCTTTGCACCACTTGCTGATACAGTAGGAATTCCTAGATTTGTAATTGTTACAGCATATCAATTTGGTCAATATGCAATGCTCTTCTTAGCACCAACAGGATTGATTATGGCAACATTACAAATGTTAGACATGAAGTACTCTCATTGGTTGAAATTCGTATGGCCAGTCGTTGCCTTCGTATTCATCTTTGGTGGTGGCATGCTAATCACTCAAGTATTAATTTACTCTTAATAAATGAATTAAAAAGGTGGTTCACCCGGGTAGGGTGCACCACCTTTTTTGTGTAACAGTTTATTTACTCCATCCATTGCAATGTTATTTTGGTTCAATGTAATGTAAGGTTTTAGCTGTGTTTGCATCAATAGTGCGATATGACACGATGCCTAAACCTTTAACGTTAGATTCTGAAATGACGATTGAGCCATCACTGTTTACTTTTTCAACGAAAGCCACATGACCATATACGTCATGGGCGCCAGCTTGTCCTGCTTCAAAGACAACGGCACTATGAGTTGAAGGTGTTTGACTGACATCATAGTTATCACGTTCTGCGCGATTATCCCAATGATGTGCATCGCCCCAGTCACCACTGACTTGCTTACCAAATTGTTGAACACGTTCGTATACATACCAAGTACATTGACCTTGAGGATATGGTGAAGACGCATCCGTTACTTCGAATGATTTAAATCCACGACCTGAAGTATCTTTGCCACTCGATGTTTGTTTAGCATATTGATCTAAATCAGGCATTGTTTTCTTATCAAAATCTGTTAAGTGATAGTGCTTGATTAAACTGTTCAATTTAGTAGCATAGTTCGGATCCGTAGCATATGTACGACTCAAATGTTGTGTTGCATCACGATAATCTATAGCTTCACTCTTCCAGGTAGATTTATAGATTGTGGCATTACCATCAATACCATGTTTAATTAAATCAGCATAATCTTCCAATGATGCCTTCGTATTTGGGTATTTTCGGAAACCGGCATTAATACTAAACATACTTTGATCACTGCCAGCTTCTAAAGTATTAAAGTTAACAGATTGTCCTTTATAACTCCCCTTAATTCCAAATAAATTATAATTTGGCGCTTGTGCTAAAGCACTATTACCTGAACTTGACTCAAGAATAGCCTGTGCAATCATAACTGAGGCATAAATATCTTTGTCTTGACCAATTTGATGTGCATCTTTAGCAATAGATTTAATAAAGTCACGTGTATCTTTATTTTCAACTACTGCTATGTCTCCGTCAGTTACTTCATTACCATTAAATTGAGGTAAGGTTTGGAAGAGACTAGTTGAACGTGTGTTGCTTTGTTTAAAGTCATCTTCAAACGATTGTGCGGGTGCTGTCTTATGTTCAAGTTCGTCTTTAGTTGGTAATTGTGGATTATTAGATGTCGTCGTATCATCATTATCTTGTTCATCTTTAGACGTGTCTGATATGTTATCTTTTTTAGATGATTCAAAATTGTGATGCGTCTTTTTAGCATCTTCACTGTATTGATCCAGTACAGAATCTAAAGCGGATTCAGTTAAAGACTTACTATCAGAAGATGAGGCATGATTAGCGTCATCATTAGTACGAGTACTTGCATCATCCGTAGTAGATTCGTGTTGACGGTCAGTGTTAGCTACATCATGACTTGCTTGATGATCATCTGTGGTATCAGAAACGAAATCATCAATAGCATCTAATGCTTTGCTCACGCTCGCATCATCTTTATTTTGATTAGCTGTTGATTGCTGGTTCGTCGCCGTGTCATCTTGTTGTGTTGAATGGTCTGTTTGATTAGCTTGTTCATCGTTTTGCTTCACATCTTGATGCTCACGATGAGCTGTGTCGGCATCGTGTTCATCTGTGATATGGTCGTCATCTGTTGATTCACTAGAACTTGCGGGTTGCTCATAATCTGAAATATCACTGTCGAAATGGAATAGTGATGCAATTAAATTGGTTAAACTAAATCCATTTTGATATAAATCAGGATTTAAAAAGTTAGATGAAAACAAGCCGCTAGATTGTGCTTCGTCAAAAATAGGAGAAAGGGGTGTACGGTAAGTGTCCTGTTTGTCTTCATCACGCGTTTGATGACTACGAGATACGTTTTTGTTATCGTCATCCCTTCTTTCTGATGACGTATGTGTAGATTTATTTTGTTCTTTATTATTATGTTTCTTTGACGCTTCTTTAGTTGGTGTCTCTGAAGAGGGACTATCTGATTGTTTGTCATTTGATTCAGTCGTTTCATTCGTATGGTTATCATCTACATCTTCAGTATCATAAGTTGCTTCTTTTGATGTAGTGGATGCTTGTGTCTTAGCATTTGCTTGTGTGTCTTCAGCATGGGCAATGCTAGTTGTAAATGTTGGTAATACTAGCGTTGTAGTTAAAAAATAGATGATAAATTTATGCTTCGACATGACGCGCTTTGCCTCCTATCAAATAAATTATAGTGGTATGCGAATATATCAGAATTTGATATAATACTTATTATGGTTTTTAGTTGACCACTATCAACTAATTTCTACTTTACTCAATAAAAGTATTATACTAACTCTATAAAGAAAAAAACAATGCTTAAAATCATTTTGAGATAAAATCTTAATATTTCATTTTTAGGAGTGTGAAAATGAAAAACGCACTAAAACTATTTAAAACGGACTTGAAACGTGTGGCTAAGACGCCAGCAGTTTGGGTCATACTAGCTGGTCTGGCAATATTACCATCTTTTTATGCGTGGTTTAACTTATGGGCCATGTGGGATCCATATAGTCATACAGGTCATATCAAAGTCGCTGTTGTGAACGAGGACCGAGGCGACAAAGTTCGCGGTAAGAACATTAACGTGGGTAATACGCTTGAGAACAATCTTAAAAAGAATGATAAATTTGATTGGCAATTCGTTAGCCGGGAAAAGGCAGACCATGAAATCAAAATGGGGAAATACTATGCCGGCATATACATACCGAAAGAATTCTCACATCAAATTACTGGGACATTGAGAAAGAAACCGCAAAAAGCAGATATTGAATATAAAGTTAATCAGAAAATTAATGCGGTTGCACCGAAAATGACAGATACAGGTTCAACGGTCATTGTTGACGAAGCAAACAAACAATTCAATGAGACAGTGACGAAAGCGTTACTACAAGAAGCGAATAAAGTAGGTATTCAACTGGAAGATGAAGTGCCTACAATTAATAAGATTAAAAATGCAGTTTATGCAGCACATAATTCATTACCAGAAATTAATAAAATTGCAGATCGTATTGAATATTTGAATGATCATCAAGATGAGCTTGATAAATATGCTAATCAATTTCGTGCGCTAGGTAATTATAAAGGTGATGTTTTAGATGCACAACAAAAACTGAATGATGTGAATGCGGCCATACCATCATTAAACGAGAAAGCAAAACTCATCTTAGCACTTAATGAATATATGCCAAATATTGAGAAATTGCTAAATGTAGCTTCTAATGATATACCAGCACAGTTCCCTAAAATTAATAGAGGTGTAGATATTGCTAGTGAAGGGCTTGATTTAGCACATTCACGTCTGAACGATGCACAAGGATATCTTACAGCTGCGCAGCAACGTGTAGGTGATTACCAAGAAGCGGCCAATCGTGCACAAGAGGTAAATAATCAAGCTAATAACAGCTTGCGTCAACAAAGTACATCGGGATTGCCACACTATGATATTCAGAAGTTGAGTACGGATAGTAGCCAAGACACTGTCAACGATAATCAAATTGTGTCAGACAAAGACGTGAAGTCGATGAACAGTGCGCTTGCAGAAGCGTTACTCACACTTTCTAGTCATTCTGATACTCAAGCGAAAGCGACACAGTCAGACATCAATGCCTTGAAAACGATATCCTATGGCGTCATCGGTTCTAATCGACCAACTGAATTTAATGAGATGTTACGAAATTTAAAAACACGTCTTGAAAACAGCTCGAAAAATAACCAACAACTGATCGACGTATTAAAGGAATTAGAAAAAAGAGAACATGTCGATTTATCATCACAAATTAAACAAGTAGAAAGTGCAAATAATCGCATCAGTGATACATTGCGTTCAACGAATCAACTTATTGATGCCTTGAAAAATGGCAGTTCAGGAAAAGCAGAAGCGGTTAATGTATTACGTTCATTACCAGATTTAAATAAAGCGTTAGGTAACTACCGTGACTTTATTAAAAATGACTTAAACAATCGTTTGTTAGTCGTATCTAATCAAATTACGCAAGAATTAAATAAAGGTCAGAATACGCTATCAGACGTTCAATCTAAATTAAATACAATTAATCGTGTTATCATTGCGGGTCAAGATATTGTAGCGGATGGGCAAAATCGCATTGCTAATATTCAAAGCGAATTGCCGGCTTTAGAACAAACATATATTAATGCGATGCAAACGGCACAGAACTACTTCCCGACTGTAAAAGCAGACGTAGCGAATGCAGCAGACTTTGTTCGTAATGATTTACCTGAGTTAGAGCAACAACTTGCTAATGCGACAGCAACTGTAAATGCGAATTTACCAACATTGTTTAATAAGTATGACAATGCAGTTGATTTATTAAATCAAAATCAACCACGTGCGAAAGAGGCATTAGCTAACTTAGCGAATTTCTCTGAAAATCGTTTGCCTGATATTGAAAAAGATTTAGACAAAGCGAATAAAATCTTCAAGAAATTAGACGAAGACGATGCGGTTGATAAAGTCATTGATGCGTTGAAGAATGACTTGAAGAAACAAGCTAATGTGATCGCCAATCCAATTCATAAAAAACAAGTGGATGTCTTCCCAGTTAAAGATTATGGTTCAGGTATGACACCATTCTATACCTCATTATCTATATGGGTAGGTGCCTTGCTATTAGTAAGTTTATTGTCTGTAGATAATAAACATGAATCATTGAGAGACGAATTGACGAAACGTCAAATTTATTTAGGTAAAGGTGCATTCTTTATCATGATGGGAATCATTCAAACACTGATTGTAACCATTGGGGACTTAGTGATTTTGAAAGCACAAGTTGAATCACCGATACTATTTATCTTAGTTGCATTATGTGGTGCGATTGTCTTTAACACAATAGTGTATACATGCGTATCATTACTTGGTAACCCAGGTAAAGCAATCGCAATTATTTTATTAGTACTACAAATTGCCGGTGGTGGGGGTACTTTCCCAGTCGTTACAGCACCTAAATTCTTCCAAACCATTTCACCATATTTACCGTTCACGTATGTGATAGATTCATTACGTGAAACAGTAGGTGGCATTGTACCGGAAATATTAATCACAAAAATGCTTATCCTAGCACTATTCGGATTAGGATTCTTTATTCTAGGTATCTTAGTCAAACCAGTGTTAGATCCAGTAATGCGTAAAATTTCTAAACGTGTAGATGAAAGTAAAGTTACTGAATAGACGCAAAAATGATATTTAGATAGTAGGAAGCGACTGGGACAAAATTCCTAGCAAAATAGGGAGTGGGAGAGAATTCTTTTTGAATTCGTCGTCCCACTCCCTTCTTTATTTACTTATCCTGGAACTTTATGCCCCGGATGTTTTGGTAACATCTATTTAGCGTTAGCTCACTCAAATTTTATTGGTTTGTACCATTAGAATTATTTGCTTTAGCTGAACTACTTGAACTTTGTGTTGAACTACTTTGAGTTGTTGTTTTGTTCTGAGTGTTCGGTTGAGAGGTTGCCGGTTGTTGTGTCGATGGTTGTGTACTTGGTTGTTGTGTTGTTTGTGTTTCTTTCGTCTTTTTCTCTGAAGTAGCACTTTCTGAACTATTTTGTCTAGAACTGTTTTCTTTTGTTTTAGATGATTGTGTTGCAGAGTTATTTGGTTGTGTCGAATCATTTTGTTGAGTATTTACATTATTGTTTGACGCTGGCTCTGATTGTGCATTTTCCCCATTATCAGACGCATTAGATTGTGATTCAGTTTGTGTTTCACTTGTTTTATCTTTTTTGTCTTTTTTATCATGTTTTTCAGTTTTATGGTCATCGCTCGAATTTGAATGTTTAGTACCAGTTGCTGCAAAAAATATTGAAAAGCCTAAAGCAACAATAAGTAATAAAATGATGATACCTGCCAATACTTTTTTCAAAGTGTGTCCTCCGTCCTTAATTCATTTCTTTATCTTATTATAATAAAACTTCATAAAATAGATAGTATTAACACAACTTTATAATATTAAATTTTGTTTACTAAAATTTTGATAAATAGGTCTTAAGTACAGTGAATGTTTGTATGTATTGTGCGATAATATAAGTGAAGTGTAATTCTAATATAGAAAGAAGGACTAACATGAATAAAGTAGTTAAAACTATTGCCTCAACAACATTAGCATTTGGAACACTTTTAGGAGTGAGTAGCGCAGTACTACCAGTACAAGATACTGCCCATGCAGCAACTCAAACGAAAGGGTATTATTACGCTTATAATGGTTACGTTGATAAAGATGCTAAATTCTTAACAGATAAAAACTTTATTAACGCAATTAAGCATGACAACATTAAATTTAACGGTATTAAACTTGCTAAAACGAACAGTACAACAGTTAAAGAGAAGTATAATCAGAAATTTACTGGTGTAACGAGCGACGGTAAAAAAGCGAATAAGTTACAATTTATAGTCAAAGGTGATTTAACGTATAATCAACTTAAAAAAGCATATGGTAAAGATTTGAAAAAAGTAAAAGGTAACAAAAATGCCAAAGGTAGCGGTATTTACGTATACAAACCTAATAAAAATGGTTTAGCGGCATCATTCGTACTTAATGAAGGCAAAGTTGTAGAAGTAGATATTAGTTATGCAGGCTTTACAACAAGTAAATAACTTTAGATTTGGGAGTGGAACAACACAGTCGAAAGGAATGTGGTTCTACTCCCTTTATTTCAATTTAGCTAAAACGCAATACCTGGTTCAGTGATAAGCATCACTCATTGCGTACCACACTTACTCCACATTACAAATAACCGCAAAGTCGAGTTTCATTGTTTGTGAGCCATTCTCATTACTAATGGTGATGCATCGATTCAATGAATCAATCCGACGTATATAGGCTGCAATGGATTGAATATAACCATTTCTCCAATAACTAATCATCGCCAGTTGATGCTGTGTGAACTTGTAAGTCAGCTGACGATTAATCATTTCAAATTGATCATCTGATAAAGAAGGCATGGCAATTTTATTCTGTTCCTCAATAAAATCATTCAACCGTTGATATTGTTCTGGCATTGTCGCAAATGGCGCCCACTTCACCATGCCACGTCCTTGAGGAATATTAGCGTCTAAATATTGTCTTGGTATTTTACGATAATCTGTTTCATATTTATATTCATCTGGCGCATTAGGATTTGGAATCATGTTAACCACCTCAACATCATTATAGAACATATGTTCGTACTTTGGAAGAGGTTTTTTACAATATAAATGAATTTTATATTTATGGCGGAAAAGTAAAAAAGACTATATAAAAGAGCCATAAGTTTAACAAAGGGGAAGTAAACTTATGGCTATAGTCATTACATAATATAACTTTTTGTGAAGGAGTTAATGGGGATGTTACTCCTACATTTAGTATAACATAATTTATATAAAAACATTATTTAACGATTTGTGAAATTTAATTTTGTATAATTTATAACATTCACAGATTAAGCACAAATGCGCTTTCCTTATCAAAGAATAAAAATTGTATAACCACTTTGAATAGCGTATGATATGTTTAGTTATAAAGAAAGAAGGCTATTCATTTGAGAAAATCAACGCAAACATTCGTCACTGCAACCTTGGCATTAAGTACATTATTAGGTGTAGGTGTTACCGGTACATTAACGGAAACATCTATCGCACATGCCGAATCTAAAACGATGTCAAACACAACGACTACTCAAGCCAATGCGACATCTGCCTATTACAATTATAAAGGGTATGCGGGTCAAGACGTATCTTTTGTATTAGACAAACATTTTAAAAATGCAGTAAAAGCTGAGAATGTCACATTTAATGGTGTTAAATTAAAGCCAACATCATCGACTAAAAATGTTAAAAAATATGATCAATATTTCAGAAATGTATCTAAAGACGGTAAAACAGCATCATTACTTGATTTAAAGGTGACTGGGCAATTATCATTAGACCAATTAAATAAAGTTTATGGTAAAGACTTACAAAAAATTGATAATCATAAACATAATACAACGGGCATTTACTACTACCAACCCAATACAAAGGGAATGACAGTTTGGTTTGATGTAGAAAAAGGTAAAGTGGATCGTGTAGTAATGGGCTATAGTACCGTGAAACAAGCAATGAAAGAAACGAAATAGCATAATGGTGACACTCCGAAAGTTGAGTAATAATGCTCACTTTTGGAGTTTTTTTGTGAAAATAAATAAAAATGATAGCAAAATTCATGAAATAGCCAACACCACGATATACGAAAAGATGATACGTTAAAGGTAAGAATACATACAGCTTTATGCTGTATAGGGGTAGAGGAGTTTATAATATGAAAAAGAGTAAACGTCTAGATCTCATCGAAACGGTAGTTAAGAATAATCGCTTTAATAAAAAAGAAGAGATTGCAGATTATATTGATACACATTTTGGCGTACGTTATAGCATCACTACAATTTCAAGAGATTTAAAAGAATTAAAGATATTTAAAGTCCCAGCAGTAAGTAACCAATCGTATTATAAAAAGTTAGATAATACACAACAAATGGATGCTAAAACGAAACTACTTCATTATTACGATAATGAAATTCAAAGTATCATCATCAAAGATAGTTACATACTAATCAAAACCTCTCCTGGATTTGCACAAGGTATAAATTATTTTATTGATCGCATGAATATTGCAGAAATCCTTGGAACAGTGGGGGGCAATGACACATTAATGGTACTTACAAATTCAGAGGAAATGGCAAAATATGTTCACTATAAACTGTTTAATCATAAATATTCAAATTAATGCATAAAATATAATGTGGATTTACGTTTTGATGTTATCTATAATAGTGTGTGAAACGCTTAAAATATAATGTTCACATCTTGAGCGTTCATCGTGTTAAACGTAAAAATGATAAGTGTTTATAAATACAGAATGATGCATAAAAAACTTTTTCGGTTAGATATCAGCATGTCAACATGAATGAAATATACATAATAATCACTAATTACCTAACATTATTGTATATTCAATCAAAAATATGCATTGAATAACCAAAAAGCATGAATTAACACACATTTAGAATGTGAAAACAATCACATAATGAAATCTGAAAGCGCTTTATACTCTAGTTGTAGATAAATAAAGGAGGAAATGAATATGACTCAAGGACCTATCCAAGTAAACAGTGAAATCGGCAGATTGAAAACAGTATTACTCAAACGACCTGGTAAAGAACTAGAAAATTTAGTACCAGATCACTTAAGTGGCTTGCTATTCGATGATATTCCTTATTTAAAAGTGGCACAAGAAGAACACGACAAATTTGCACAAACACTTCGTGATGAAGGTGTAGAAGTTGTTTATCTAGAAAAACTAGCAGCTGAAGCCATTGCAGATAAAGATGTGCGTGAACAATTTATTGATGATATTCTTGCAGAATCTCAAAAAACAGTCTTAGGACATGAAGCTGAAATTAAAACATTCTTTGCGACATTATCTGACCAAGAATTAATCGACAAAATTATGGCTGGTGTAAGAAAAGAAGAAATTGAACTTAAAACAACACATCTCGTTGAATATATGGATGATAGATATCCATTCTATTTAGACCCAATGCCTAACCTTTACTTTACACGTGACCCTCAAGCATCAGTAGGTAGAGGTATGACAATCAACAGAATGTATTGGAGAGCACGTCGTAGAGAATCTCTATTTATGACATACATTCTAAAATACCACCCAAGATTTAAAGATGCAGATGTACCGGTATGGTTAGACAGAAATTCACCATTTAACATCGAAGGTGGCGATGAGTTAATTCTTTCTAAAGATGTTTTAGCCATTGGTATTTCAGAGCGTACATCAGCACAAGCGATTGAACGCTTAGCACGTAATATATTCAAAGATGAATCTACAACATTCAAAAAAGTGATTGCGATTGAAATTCCAAATAGCCGTACATTCATGCATTTAGATACCGTATTCACAATGATTGACTACGATAAATTCACAGTACATTCAGCAATTTTCAAAGAAGAAAATAATATGAATTTATTTACAATTGAATACGATGAAGCCAAAGACGACATTAAAATCACACATTCTAATAAATTACGTGAAACACTTGCAGATGTACTTGGTGTTGAAAAAATCGAGTTTATTCCAACAGGTAACGGTGATGTTATCGACGGTGCACGTGAACAATGGAATGATGGTTCAAATACATTATGTATCCGCCCAGGTGTAGTTGTTACTTACGACCGAAACTACGTATCAAACCAATTACTTCGTGACAAAGGTATTAAAGTACTTGAAATCACAGGTAGTGAGCTTGTTCGTGGACGTGGGGGCCCAAGATGTATGAGCCAACCATTATTTAGAGAAGACATTTAAAGTATTTCGAGCAACTATAAGGACTTATTTTGAAAATACATCGCTGAGAAAGTGATGTAGCAATATAACACAAGGAGAAGGGTTTGAAGCAAATTGCCAATCAATTGAATAACGATGCTTCAAGCCCTTAATTTAAAAGTAATCCTCCTTAGAAGGGGAAATGAATTATGAATGAATCAGACACAAACAAACTTGGTAAAACGTCACTCATTGGTTTAGTTATTGGTTCTATGATTGGTGGCGGTGCGTTCAACATCATTTCTGATATGGGTGGTCAAGCCGGTGGTTTAGCCATTATGATTGGTTGGATCATCACTGCAATTGGAATGATTTCACTCGCATTTGTTTTCCAAAATCTCACTAATGTAAGACCGGACTTAGAAGGCGGTATTTACAGTTATGCACAAGCTGGATTTGGTGACTTTATTGGTTTCTCAAGTGCTTGGGGCTATTGGTTTGCTGCTTTTCTAGGTAACGTAGCCTATGCAACATTATTGATGTCAGCGGTAGGTAACTTCTTCCCAATCTTCAAAGGTGGTAATACACTACCAAGTATTATCGTCGCTTCTTTCTTGCTATGGGGTGTGCACTTCTTAATACTTAGAGGTGTTGAAACCGCAGCTTTCATCAATAGTATTGTAACTGTTGCAAAGTTAATTCCTATATTCTTAGTTATTATTTGTATGATTGTAGTATTTAATTTCGATACATTCAAAGCAGGATTCTATGGCATGACAAGTGGAGGTACAGGTGTATTTAGTTGGGGCGATACAATGTCTCAAGTGAAGAGTACAATGCTTGTAACCGTATGGGTGTTCACTGGTATTGAAGGTGCAGTGGTATTCTCAGGTCGTGCTAAATCGAAAAAAGACGTAGGTACTGCTACCGTTATTGGACTTGTTTCAGTCCTCGTTATTTATTTCTTAATGACCGTCTTAGCACAAGGTGTCATTCAACAAAATCAAATTGCTGATCTTGCAAGTCCATCTATGGCACAAGTTTTAGAACATATCGTTGGTCATTGGGGTTCAGTTCTCGTTAACATTGGTTTAATCATTTCTGTTTTAGGTGCATGGCTTGGTTGGACGTTATTAGCTGGTGAGCTACCATTCATAGTGGCCAAAGATGGCTTGTTCCCGAAATGGTTTGCTAAAGAAAATAAAAATAAAGCACCTATTAATGCATTATTAATTACAAATATTTTAGTACAAATATTCTTAGTCAGCATGTTATTTACAGATAGTGCATATCAATTTGCATTTTCACTTGCATCAAGCGCGATTTTAATTCCGTATATGTTTAGTGCCTTTTATCAATTGAAATATACAATTGAACATAAAGGACACGCTACAGTGAAACAATGGACAATCGGTATCATTGCATCTATCTATGCGATATGGCTTGTGTACGCTGCAGGTATTGATTACTTGTTATTAACCATGTTGCTCTATATCCCTGGTCTATTTGTTTATCGTTTCGTACAACGTAATAATCATAAACCGTTAACGAAAGGTGATTATATCTTATTTGCAGTCATCATCATACTTGCAATAATAGGTATTATTCGCTTAGCGATGGGTAGCGTTTCAGTATTCTAATAAAAAGTTTTAAAAGGTTTAGGAGTGTATCTCAATGGCTGGAAAGACATTTATCAACAACAGAGATAATGATTTAAGTGAAGGACTCAAACAATTAGCGTCTTACTTAAATATTCCAACAGGTGTCATTCAAGCATTCAAGAGTGAGTGTTTCATACGACATTACAATAAAGGACAAATCATATATTATTCATCTGATCAACCTACATATGTGTATTTGTTACTAGACGGGATTGTTTTGCGTGAAACAATAAATGAAGATGGAGACGCTTATCGTAAGCTGAATAAATCGCAGGTATTATTTCCGTTAAATCATCTCTTTCGGAAAATGGAATTAAACGAGATGTGCACAGCTATTACACCATGTAATGTAATAGGCATACCTAAAGATATGTTGGAATATCTTTGTAAAAATCATGACGACATATTTGTTACACTGTTCGAAAAGTTAAATAACGAACTTGAACTTCTAATGGAATACAATATGGCATTAACTACAAAATTGGCGAGAGAACGTATTGAGAAAGTACTATATTATTTATGTCATGCAATAGGATACGATCATGATGAATTTTACGAAATTAATCATATCATGACCATTCAACTACTAAGTGATTTAGCAGGTATTTCACGTGAAACAACAGGCCATATTGTACATGAATTAAAAGAAGAGAAAAAATTAATAAAAAATGGCAAAAATTGGATGATTATAAAGTAATACAATAAGACACAAAGACCCCTTTATATAAAAGAACGTTTATATTAAACTACCAAAACCGATATAAACACAATTGCTACTTTGAGTCCGGGATATAAAGTTCCTGGATACATAAGGCACCTCGTTCATTAAGTTAGATGATGCGAAAGGTGCCTTATTTTTTTAAGCATTCTTATATGAAATGATATAGAAATGCAAAGTAACTTGGCGAGATGACTGAAGGAGTCGCGCTTTGGTGACACCTTTGTCGAAAAAAGTGTAAAATGGATATAATGATTTATTATTAGAAGGGATGATAATGAATATGGCACTCATGACAATCAATTACTTCTCACCAGCTTTAGGTATGCAACAATCGTTTGTAGCAATCATTCCAGAAGACGCGAGTTTCTTCGACGATACACCATCGCCGAAATCGTATCAAACATTGATGCTACTACATGGATTATCAAGTGATGCAACATCGTATACACGTTTCACAAGTATTGAGCGATATGCAGATGAACATCGATTAGCCATTATTATGCCAAATGCAGATCATAGTGGTTATGCGAATATGGCGTACGGTCATAGTTATTATGACCACATATTGGAAGTGTATCACTATGCGCATAAGTTACTGCCATTATCGACACGGCGTGAAGACAATTTTATTGCAGGACATTCAATGGGTGGGTATGGCACGATGAAATTTGCATTAACACAAGGTGAGCTATTCGCTAAAGCATCACCATTATCTGCAGTCTTTCAAGCACAAGGACTAATGGAACTTGATTATACTGATTTCGCACCTAAAGCGATTACTGGGGAAGATACCAATATCAAAGGGACTGAACTCGATACATATCATTTAGTTGATGAAGCCGTTGACAAAGGCTTAACTCTACCTGAGTTATTCATTCAATGTGGGACAGAAGATTTCTTATACGAAGACAACCAACAATTTATGGCCTACTTGGATGATAAAGGGATAGACTATCAATACGAAGAAAGCCCAGGTGAACACGATTATGCCTTCTGGGATAAAGCGATTAAACGTACAATTGAATGGTTAGTGGAAGCATAAATAGGGAACCCAAATGATTTCATCATTATACGAAGATGGTGCCAATAAAATGCTGTCTTCGAGACTGAGACATAAACAATATAATCATGCTACTTTGCCAATTCACAGTAGCTGACTGAACTGAGATATCGCTTAAATCAAGCATTTCTCGGTTCTAATCATTCTTGCGGAGGTGGGCGGGGCCCAAGCAAAGAGAATTTCACTAAGAAATTCTACAAGCAAAGCAAGCTGGGAGTGGGGCCCCAGAAGAGAATAGCATTAAGAATCACTACCAAAGCAAAGCAAGCTCGGGCTTTATAGCCAATCATATTAATCAAATCTTTAGGATGACTATAGGGTGCAGCATAGGCTCATTCACATT
>NZ_JAESLK010000036.1:0-72452 GCF_017892585.1 Staphylococcus sp. GDY8P57P
CAACATTTTTATCTATTCACGTTATAAATATATAAAGTGAGATGGGAGTGGGACAGAATTCTTTTAAATTCGTCGTCCACTCCCAGCTTGCTTTGCTTGTAGAATTTCTTAGTGAAATTCTCTTTGTTGGGGCCCCGCCCGCAAGGATGACTAGAACTGAGAAAAACTTGATTTAAGCGCCTTCTCAGTTCAGTCAGCTACTGCGAATTTGCTAATTAGCATTATTATATTATTTATGTTCCAGACTGTTATTGCTATTAAATCATTAATAACCTGAACCGACTTCTTCCCCGTCTTCATCGTATTCTGTTACATAACCATCATCCGTATCAACGGTATAAGAACCGGCTAAATCTCCATTTTTATCAGTAAATGAGAAGCCCCATTTGCCGTCATCTGTTTTCTCTGGTTCTTTGTATGTGTAAGTGTCCGTATCTAATGTATGACCTTCATATGATTCTACTTTATCAATGACATTGTCACGCGTTACTTCTTCTGAACTTGAATCAGAATCATCGCTGTCACTATCTGCATCCATTTTATCATCGATATAGTTATCAATTTCATCATCATCAAACGTTACTGTGACGTCTGTGACATCATCATCGTCGTCTCCAGCACTTGTCACATTCACTGAATCTGATTTAAACGTTTTACCTTCATATGTGCCTTGTGCATACACCGTTACTTCTTCATCAGGATCATATGGTCCATATGTCTCAGAAGATGTTTCACTTCCAATTTCTTTATCATTCGCATATATTTTTACGTTATTTAACATATAACCACCATCAACGCTAACTGTGAAACGTTTTTGTTTAAATGATTCATAAGCAATATTACTATCACTCATATTGATCATTAACGCCCCTTTGAATTTCTTACCATCAATATCTTTCGTGGCTTTTAAATTGTAATCACCGATTGGGAACGTACCAAGTGTTTTTTCTTCATCTTCAGAAACTGTTGTCGTGCGTTTTTTACCATTATACTCATAAGTAATATCTCCACTACTACTTGGATAAATACTAACGGATTTTTGTGGAACATTAAATGTGTAATTATCAAAGAATAAGAATTTCTTGCCATCCTTAGAAATATTTAACACATTGTTCCCATTAGCATCGACAGACAAATTGTTGAAGCGATTATCTTTAATTTCTTTCGCACTTTGTTCTACATTGCTTCCAACATTATTTAAATCATCTTCTGTTTTAATATAATTTAAATACGCGCGTGCTTCTTCCTGACTTAATTTTTGATCGTTTTGTGTCGTAACTTCTTTGGCTAATGCTTTTTCGTCGTCTTTCTTGATTGCTTGTGCAATATTTGATGCTTGCTTTTCCGGAGAAAATTGATTTTTTAATAATGAAAATGCAACGATTAAAGCGATAAGTAATACAGCTATAACAGCAATAATAATCCACGTCTTTTTATTATCGCCTTTACGTGGTTGTTGATCATGTCTAGGGACATAACCTTGCTGATTATAATTATTGTATTCCTGATTTAAATGTTGTTCATGCATATCTTGTCGACGTTGGTTATGCTGATTTTGGTTATGATCATGTTGTGTATTAGCGCTATTCGACTTAGATTGGTGAACAGGCTTACCACAATTTGTACATACCTTCACACCTTCACGAAGCGGTTGCCCACAATTACTACAATATTTCATTAGTAGATCGAACTCCCATCAAATAGATTATTGAACTCACTGATTAAGTTAGCAAAGATTTGGTTAAATAAAGATTCCCCAAAAATCGTTACAAATAAGAAGAAAACAATAATGTAAATAATCACACCATAAAAACTTGAAAAGCGCGTATGATGATTGGCACTATATTTAGCAATCATGTACACACCTGAAATAACAATTAACAAGATGGATAGCATAAATAATGCGCCACCAAATCCATAAGAATTAGCAAACATTAAAATCAATGCAAGTACTAATACTGCGACTGAAACACTATTGATCAATATAAAATCCGACAATACTTTTCTGAATGGAATTGGCTGTCTCACTACTAAACGTGTGATACCATACGTCGCACCTACGATAACCGCTAAGAATAAAATGATGGCTACAATAATCGAAAAGATAATTTGACTCTTAGGTGTCGCAAATAAACCAATTGTTGAAGGTATTGCAATCGCAAGTAACAATGCGATGACTAATAAACCAATAACGAGTAAAGAAAATAACAATTTAAAACTAAATGCTTGTTGGCTTTTTAGAACTTGGTCAGGTGCTGCGAAAGCACTTCTGAAGAAACCTTTACTTTCTTCTGTCACTTCTTTTGCATGTTCACTAAATTGGCTTGATTGTTGTGGTTGTTGATAGTTTGAATACGGCTCGTTGTATTGTTGTTGACTGTGATATGTATGTGATGCGTTGTTGTGAGGTTGTTGATTTGATTGTGGCTGATGCATTTGATGTTGTTGTGTTGTTGAATGATCTTCAGATACATGCTGGTTATCTATCACTTTGTCTTCGTCATTATTACGTTTATCTTGTGTTGTGTTGTTTGTTCTAGATAATTGTTCATTATGATTTGATGTCGTTACGTGTTCTTCTCCCAATGATGCACTTGTATCGTATCGTCGCCCATTCGCCTCTGCATTTGAGATATCTTTCTCAGCAGAATTAACCGTTTGGGACTGTTTATCTATTTTATGGCCACACTCGCCACAAAATAAATCGTTAGGCTCGATTGCACTTCCGCAATTTGGACATTGCATAGGTGTTCCCTCCAATTTTTAATTTTTTAAATCTTCAAAAAGTATATCATTTATTTTGTATTGTTTTCTACATTATTTTAAACTTTCTATCAAAAAAATTATATATTCCAAAAAGCAATATTTCGACATATGCATTTTATACATTTGCCTAAATATTGCTTTGCTTAATATTGAAATAAAAAAGTGGCTGGGACAAAATAAAATGTCTCAGCCTCGTTATCATTTTGGCAGTAGCGGACTGATTTCAAAATGCGCTTAAATCAAGCGTTTTTCAAATCTAGTCATCCATACGGGCAGGGGCCCTAGCAATGAGAATTTCATCAAGAAATGCTACAAGCTATGCAAGTTGGGAGCAGGACAACGAAATTATTTTAATTTTTGTCCCACTCCCAAAACTACTACTATACTCTATTTTTATTTACTCGAATGTACCTGGGTTAAAGCCAGCTTCCCATTTATTAAATGGCCAATATCTTAATACAACTTTACCTACAAGTTGATCTTTATCTACTAAACCAACTTCAGCGAAACGGCTATCTATACTATTTTGTCTGTTATCACCTAAAACTAAATATTTATCTTTAGGGATTTTGTTCTTACCGTCAGCACCATTCACTTGGCTTGTCTTAAATGTACCAGTTAAATACTTACCTTGTTTGTGTTTCTTATTATAATCTAAATACGGCTCTGATACCTTTTTGTCATTCACATATAATTGATCACCTTTGTACTCTACTTTATCACCAGGCGTACCAATCACACGTTTAATAAAATCACGTTGTGCATCTTCATGGAAGACAACAACATCACCATTATCAATGTGATTCAATGTTTTAGAAATTTTACTTACAATCACTTTATTTCTATCTTGAAAAGTCGGATACATCGACGACCCTGATACTGTGTATGATGTGCCGATAAACTTTAATACAATACCTACAATTAAAAGTGCGCCACCAATGGCTACAATCCATTCAATTATCTCTTTTTTCAATTAAACCCCGCCTATCATCTTTTATAAACATAACTTACTTTATCACAAAATCATTGCAAAGTCGTTTCACTCATCTTTAAATCCGGTAACGTTATTACCCTCAAGTTCTTACTAAAGACACCGCATGCTATCATGAGGTCTTCTCTAACATATTGTTAGCCTCATCGTAACAAACCTCTTAGATGATTACTATTCAAGTTATTACATTTAAGTGTGCCTTCTCACTTTTATTTTCAAAAATAAAGTCAATCTTTCATATTCGTAAGAAATAACGACGACTTTGTAAGGTTAGATAAAGGCAGTACTGACGCAATCTTCCTACAATTATAAATGTAATAGAAATAAGGAGTGATGATATTGAAAACCTTAAGAAATACAGTCATTGCAGTCGTTATTATTGCAATTGTCATAATTGGAGGATTATTTGGATTAGATGCCTATTCCAATCAACACCCTAACAATCGTGCAGTCAATGATTGGAATAAATTGAACCCCGTAGCACCAACATATAACTATTATGTTAAGACACAAAAACCATCAAACGTAGAAGTCGTTGATAAGGAAAAAGACTTCTATATCTACCATTACAACCAAACAGGTTACACCAAAGACGGTAAAGCTAAAAAGATTGATTATACAGCATCTAAAAAATTAAAAACGAATCATTACCTAGTTGTAAGTGAAAAATCTCACACTATTACATCATATGAAGAAGTCAAACAATCAGAAATTCCAACTCAAGCAAAAGAAAAATTATAAAACGAACAAGGAGTGCGATGGACATGCCAATTTTAAACGTCAATCATTTATCAAAAGTATATGGAAATAAACAAAAATATAAAGCGCTAAACGACATTAACTTTTCAGTGGACAAAGGAGAATTCGTCGCCATAATGGGCCCTTCTGGTTCAGGAAAGACGACGTTACTCAACGTCATTAGTTCGATCGATAGTATTTCTGGAGGCACTGTCGAAGTAAGTGGCAATGAAATTAATAAGCTGAAGGACAAACAATTAGCACAATTTCGCAAAAAAGAACTCGGATTTATCTTCCAAGATTACAGTGTGTTACCGACGTTAACCGTAAAAGAAAATATCATGTTGCCGTTGTCTGTTCAAAAAGTGAGTAAAGATGAAATGGAACACAATTATAAAGAAGTAACGGAAGCACTCGGTATTTATGATTTAAGCAATAAATATCCAAGTGAAATATCAGGTGGCCAACAACAACGTACCGCAGCAGCACGTGCTTTCGTTCATAAACCATCGATCATCTTTGCGGATGAACCAACTGGCGCGCTTGATTCGAAAAGTGCGCAAGACTTACTCAATCGTCTTGAAGAAATGAATGCACAATTCGATAGTACCATTATTATGGTAACTCATGATCCATCCGCTGCAAGCTTCGCACAGCGTGTCATTATGTTAAAAGATGGACATATTCATTCAGAAATCCACCAAGAACATAAGTCAAAACGTGAATTTTATGATGAAATTATTCAATTACAGTCTGCCTTAGGTGGTGTCGCAAATGACATTTAATCAGATTACACTCAAAAATTTAAAAAGTAATTTTAAAAATTATGCACTATATCTCTTTTCATTAATCTTTAGTATTATTTTATACTTTAGCTTTGTCACTTTGCAGTATACGCATAGTATCAATAACGGTGGTTCTCCAAAAGTGATACAAGAGGGTGCTAAAGTAGGCGCAGTGTTTTTATTTATTACAATTATCATTTTCTTAATGTATGCGAACCAATTGTTTATTAAACGTCGAACACGTGAATTTGCATTATTTCAACTCATCGGTTTAACACGACAAAATATTTTACGAATGCTAGCAATTGAACAGCTTACTTTCTTTATTATCACAGGTATCATAGGTATTTTAGTAGGCATTGTTGGTTCCGAACTTTTACTTAATATTCTAGTGAAAATGATGCATCTAAAAGTAGACGTGTCGATAGGATTTGAATTACCTGCATTAATTCAAACAATAGTAATGCTTATACTCGCATTTATCTTGATTATGTTTCAGAACTACCTTTTTCTAAAAAGAAGAACGATACTGTCAATGATGAAAGATAGTACAAAATCAGAAGCTACTAAATCAAAAATTACTGTTCCTGAACTTATTGCAGGTATTCTAGGCATTGTCATGATTATCTTAGGCTATTACATCTCCACTGAAATGTTTGGCAAATTCCAAGGATTAACGATGGCCTTAGTAACACCTTTTCTCATTTTATTTCTAACTGTTGTAGGAGCGTATCTATTCTTTAGAAGTTCAGTATCTATCATATTTAAATCTCTGAAAAAATCAAAACATGGTCGTGTTTCAATTACAGATGTTGTATTTACATCATCTATTATGCACCGCATGAAGAAAAATGCGATGTCACTAACAATTATCGCGATTATTTCAGCAATAACGGTAACGATTCTATGTTTTGGTGCAATTAGTAAAGCCAATACGGATTATATGATTCAAACATCATCTCCTCAAGACATTAACTTTACTAAATCGCAATCAGCTCAAAAATACGAGCAATTATTAAAACAGCATCATATTCAATATGACACTAAAACATTAGAGGGAAGTAACACGAAACTGCTCAAAAATGATGTATTAAAAAGTAAAACATCTAACGGTATACAAAATGCTGGTGTCATTGTTATGTCAGATGCGCAAATCAAAGGTAACCATGCTACAATTACGAATACACAAGGTCCACTGTCAGGTATGGTAAGTGTTCATACAGATAATGATATGACACTTCAAGGCCAACAGAAAGTGACATTACTTGTAAATCAAAAAAATGACAATGAAGTCATCCCATCAAATGTGTCTATAGGTGGTCCCGTATTAAAAGTGAGTCCAGACGTTTACAATAAATTGAAACTGAAAGATCAATTATTACATCATTATGGTTTCGATATTAAACATCACCAAGACATATCAAAAGCGGAAAAATTAGCTAAAAAAGTGAGTCCAACTGTAGCGCTGAAAAGTGATACAAAACAAATGCTTGATGAAAGTAACGGTATTTTAATGTTTGTGACTTCATTCTTAGGATTAGCATTCTTAATCGCAGCTGGATGCATTATTTATATTAAACAAATGGACGAAACTGAAGATGAAATTAACAATTACCGGATCTTAAGACGTATCGGTTTCACACATACTGATATGATGAAAGGTTTGGCCTTAAAGATATTATTCAACTTTGGTTTACCTTTAATTATCGCGTTACTACACGCCTTATTTGCAGCACTAGTATTTATGAAACTGATGGGAGAATTTTCTCCAACACCAATTATCATTGTGATGATTGTGTATTCACTTGTGTATCTTATCTTTGCTGTGATATCGTTTGTTCACGCAAATCGAATTGTAAAACACGCTATATAATGATTAAGAAGAAAGGATGTTTTTAAATGAATATTAAAGAATTAATTCGTAAATCTTATGAGGATTTATTAAGTTTAAAAGTCAACTGGTTTAATGGCCTAATGTTAGTACTTATCGTCTTTGTCTTGAGTAGTATTGCGACGCCATTTATTGGTGTACCGGTAGGCTTACTTGGTGGCGGTTATCTCTTGAAACGTTATGAAGAAAAACAAGACAATTAATAATCAACAGAGAGATGAATAGAATTCAAAGTGATATTTTTAATAGACCTAAGAAGCATTTCCGCTTCTTAGGTCTTTATCATTGATTATGGTAAAAATTTAAATGATAAATAAATACTCAACCAACATATGATTACAAATGCGCCTACTACAAAGACAAATGATAAGATGCTCGTAATGAGATTACGTGTTTTACTTGTCTGAACTTCATTAGGATCTTGACCATTCATAAATGCAACGATTCGATCGTAATTATCCATACCGTGCTTGTATTTAATTTTGTCGATTTGCGTACTACTATAAAAACCTACAGAAAAAATGACATAGGTAATCGCAACGCCCCACCAACTCAGATAAAATAAAAGTGGTCCTATTAAAACACATGCTAATAACATCCAAACCAACATTATCCACGTCCAAAAATCCATGTCTTTTTTAATAGTTTCATGTTCCATACGTTTCACGTCTCCTTTGACAAGATCATCTAATGAAACATTAAATAAATTACACATCATTAATAAATTATGGATATCTGGATAACTTCTTTCATTTTCCCAATTAGAAATCGTTTGTCTTGAAACATATAATTTTTCAGCTAGGTACTCTTGGGAGTAATTTTCTTTTTCTCTATATTTTCGAATTTGTTGACCGATTTCCATCACCCATAACTCCTTAACCATTTAGATTAATCTTGTCTAGAATAGAAACAAGATTGAAATGAATAATCGTATCTCACTTCAACTCCATAGAAACGTCTCTGTATATAAAAAACTACCAAATTTCTTTGACAATCACATCTTTTTCATTGTCAAAATCCTTTTACATGCTGTAATATCAACATTTACAAGACTTCCTGACGTCTAAAAAAAGGAGCTGCGCTATTTATTAAAACGCAGTTCCTCTTTGCTATAAGCCATTATTAATTAAACGATTTTAAAATAACATCAAGCATCTTTTTAATATAGGCTTCATCTAAAGTTTCAGGTTTAATTAAAATATTGAAATAAATAGGTGAGAAAATTAAATCAATAAATAAATCTTGGTCCTCTTCTTTGATATGTTGTGCGATAATCGATTTTAATACTTTTCGGTTACTTTTAAAATAACCTTTCATAAACAACTCACGTGCATCATTTTGTTGATTACTAATCAATATCTCAATTACCGCTCGTCCAAGATTCGTTTTATAAATTTCCATTATTTTTATTAAATATTGATATAATCCCGTATATAAATCTTTATCATTATTTTCGAAAATCTGTGTTCTACTTACAAACATATCTACAATAATAGATGACTTATCTTTCCAACGACGGTAAATCGTCGCTTTGGAAACGCCTGTATTTTCAGATAGTTGATCAATTGTAATTTCTCTAAAATGCGTCTTAGTTAACAATTTATCTATTTCATTAAAGATTTTATAATTAATTGTCGGATCTTTCGGTCTTCCAGCCATGTTTTCCCCTTCTTAAATGCGAAATAATTTCAACGATTTCAAATATAATTACTGCACTTACAAACCACGCAATAAAGCCAACAACGATGCTTAATAGCCATTGATTTGTGTAATAAAGCATCCCCCATGTTGCTAATATACTAATTAACACGCCAGTCATACCGAACACTGCCCCTCTACTTACGTGTTTAGCAATAACATCACCATGTTGCATACCTGTGATAAATAATGAAACTAAGAATACTGCCGGTAATGTCGCAAAGACACCACCTAACTCTTTCCAAGGTAATATTACAGAAATAATATAACTAAGTGTAACCGCTAATCCCCCAACGAGGAATTTAATTAATGCTAATTTCATTACAAAAGCCTCCAATGATTAATTCATATGTCTAACGACAAACATGCCAATTGAAATGACAAGCCAACATATCAATGCAAAACCTGTACCTCTTTTATAATCTCTTTTACTAATATAAAGAGAAGTTAGAAAGACAGTAACAATGCACGATATAATACCAATAATCGCACCAGAACTAAGATGAATTGACATTTGCACGAGTTGATTACCACGATGATCTATCGCAAGCGCTATGATTGCAGCTAAGTAGACTGCCGGCATAGTAGCGATAATGCCACCCATTTTACCGCCGACTTTCTCAGCCATAATAGATGCAAATGCTACTGCAAGACCTCCAATAACAAAATGAAGAATAGCACTAGAAACGGATATTCCAAACACATTAAACCCTTCTTCTTTAATTATTAAACGATACGTTTCGTTTAATAATATTGTAAAACTATTTCAGTATAATGTAAATGGCGTACGAAATAAAACTAATTTTCAAATTTTTATAAAAAAAATCTCCTTTCAGCCGGTGCCTAAAAGGAGATGTTTTACTATCTTTTATAAATTTTTATCTTAATTTCATAATAATCATCATGATCTTTATCACGTTGTTCTACACGTATACCAGATTGTTCAATTGCTTGAACGCTCTTTCCAACTTCATCACGTGCTTGTGTTAAATCTTTGGAGAATTGGAAAGATTGGGCTTTAACCTTTTCAGGCCCAATTTTTTGTTTAACACGTGCTTCTGTTTGTTTAACGTTTAACTTTTGATTGATGACTTGTTCAATGAGTTGTTCTTGATCTTCTTCTTTAAGAGATAATACTGCTCGAGCATGACGCTCTGTAATCTTACCTTCTCTTAAACGACTGATGACTTTAGGTGCTAACTTCAGTAAACGCAACTTGTTCGCAATGAAACTCTGACTTTTACCTAAACTTTTAGCTAATTCACTTTGCGTAGTTCCACCAATTTCAAGCAGTTTTTTATATGCTTCCGCTTCTTCTACTGCAGATAAATTTTCACGCTGAATATTCTCAATTAAAGCAACAACAGCAGTTTCTTCATCGTTCATATGACGAATAATGACATCGGCTTGTGCTTTATGCAGAGATTGTAACGCTCTGAAACGGCGTTCACCTGCGATGATTTCATACATATTTTCTTCAATTGGTCGCACGACAATCGGTTGCAATAGCCCATGTTCATCAATGGATTCCGCAAGTTCTGTAATTTTACTTGAGTCAAACACCTGTCTTGGTTGATAACGGTTAGGTACAATACGCTCAATTTGAATGGATTCGACGCTAGAATTGCGATCTTCTTCAATGTATCCAACGATGTCATCTTTATTTTTCAATCCAAATAATTTTGAAAAAGGTTTTTTCATTATCCATTCACTCCTCTTAAAATTAATTTTAACATGTAAGTGCTATTAATTTTCTAGTAAAGGAGATTTATTAGGCGTACCAGGTTTTCTAGGATATTTTTTAGATGTTTGACGACGTTTATCAATTATAATCATTTGTCGTTCTCCAGCATCTTCAGGTAAATCGAAAGTGTAAGAATCACTAAAGACGCCACCTAATATACTAATCCCAAATTGCGCTTCTTCTAATTCTTCTTCTCCTTTAGAAGACTTCAATGCGATGAAATGGCCACCCTTTTTAACTAAAGGTAAACATAATTCACTTAGCACTGTAAGTCTGGCTACTGCACGTGCGGTTACAACATCATATGTTTCTCTATTGACGCCTTTGCCGAATGTTTCAGCTCGATCATGCACAAAGCTAACTTGTGTTAAGCCGAGTTCGGCAGCTAAATGATTTAAAAATTGGATACGTTTATTTAGTGAATCTACAATCGTCACTTTCAACTCAGGGTATACAATTTTCAACGGAATACTTGGGAAACCAGCACCCGCGCCAACATCACAGATGGCTAAGGGCTGATTAAAATCATAATAAAAGCTTGGTGTAATGGAATCATAGAAATGTTTCAAATAAACTTCATGTTCATCTGTAATACTAGTGAGATTCATTTTCTCATTCCACTCAACAAGTAGACGATAATATGTCTGAAATTGTTCTTTTTGTTTATCTGACAACTCAATTCCATGTTCACTTAATTCTTTAGCTAGCCATTCTACGCCACTCATTAATTTTTCACCCTTTGCAATTTACCTTGTTCTAGATAAACAAGTAAGATTGAAATGTCTGCTGGGTTAACACCAGAGATTCGTGATGCCTGAGCAATATTCAATGGTTTAACTTCAGCTAATTTTTCACGTGCTTCAGTCGCTAAACTATCAACTTTACTATAATCTAAGTCTTCAGGAATTTTTTTCGCTTCCATACGTTTAACTTTCTCAACTTGTTGCAATGATTTATTGATATAACCTTCATATTTCGTTTGAATTTCAACTTGCTCTTCAACCGCTTCAGGTAATTGATGCGTTTCTTCTAAGATTTCTAAAATCGTATCATAAGTCATCTCTGGACGTCGTAATAAATCAATCGCCAATATACCATCTTTAAGACGTGAACCACCATGTGCTTCAATAACAGATTGCGTATGTTCATTTGGTTTAATGCGAATATTAGTTAAACGTTCAACTTCATCTTGAATTTGTTGGCGCTTTTCATTAAAACGTGCATAGCGTTCTTCAGAAATCATACCTAATTCATAGCCCATATCTGTTAAACGTAGATCGGCATTATCATGACGTAATAGCAATCTATATTCAGCACGAGAAGTTAATAAACGATACGGTTCATTTGTACCTTTCGTAACTAAATCATCAATTAACACACCGATATATGCATCTGAACGGCTTAAGATTTTTTCGCCTGTTCCTAACACTTTACCAGCTGCGTTGATTCCCGCCATAATACCTTGTCCAGCCGCTTCTTCATATCCTGATGTACCATTAATTTGACCGGCTGTATATAAGTTTTTAATCATTTTAGTTTCTAATGTTGGCCATAATTGCGTTGGTACAATGGCATCATATTCAATCGCATAACCGGCACGCATCATGTCGGCCTTTTCAAGACCAGGAATTGTTTCTAACATTTGACGTTGCACATGTTCTGGCAAGCTTGTTGAAAGCCCTTGAACGTATACTTCATTCGTATGACGACCTTCAGGCTCTAAGAAAAGTTGGTGTCTAGGTTTATCGTTGAAACGGACAAATTTATCTTCAATTGATGGACAATAACGTGGACCTGTCCCTTTAATCATACCTGAATACATGGCTGATAAGTGTAAGTTATCATCGATGACTTTATGTGTACGATCATTTGTATACGTCAACCAACATGGTAATTGATCAAGTATATATTCTGTAGTTTCAAAGCTAAATGCACGACCTACCTCATCACCTGGTTGAATTTCAGTTTGAGAGTAGTCGATTGTTTTTGCATTCACACGTGGTGGTGTACCCGTTTTAAAACGTACAACTTCAAAGCCTAATTCTCTTAAATTATCAGCTAACGTAATAGATGGAAGTTGGTGGTTTGGACCACTTGAATATTTCATATTACCTAAAATAATTTCACCACGTAAAAACGTACCTGTAGTAATTACAACCGCTTGTGCATGATATTCAGTGCCGATATTTGTACGCACACCTTTAACTTCATCATCTTCAATGATTAATTCGTCTACCATACCTTGCATGATATCTAAATGATCTTCATCTTCAATTACACGTTTCATTTCTTGTTGGTACAATACTTTATCGGCTTGCGCACGTAATGCACGTACAGCTGGGCCTTTACCAGTATTTAACATACGCATTTGGATATGCGTTTTATCAATTGCTTTTGCCATTTGGCCACCTAATGCGTCAATTTCACGAACGACAATACCTTTAGCTGGACCACCTACTGATGGATTACATGGCATAAAGGCAATGTTGTCTAAATTAATTGTTAACATTAGCGTTTTGGCACCACGTCTTGCAGATGCTAAACCTGCTTCAATTCCTGCATGCCCAGCACCAATGACAATTACATCATATTCTTGAACCACCTGATTGACCTCCTTTAAATTTCCATTATCTGTATTTATTGCTAAGACTTCCTACCGTCTTAATTTGTTTAATGTTTATTATTTCGTTCCCGAATGGCTATGATCTGCAATTTCATTATTTTCCTAAACAGAACTGACTAAATAATTGGTCAATTAATTCATCACTTGCGGATTCACCAATAATCTCACCTAATAGTTCCCATGTACGCGTTAAATCAATTTGAACCATGTCCATAGGAATACCAGATTCCGCTGCCTCAATCGCATCTTGAATTGCATTTCTAGCTTGCTTTAATAAAGAAATATGTCTTGAATTAGATACATATGTCATATCTTGGTTTTGAACATCGCCACCAAAGAATAAATCACGTATTTGTAATTCTAGTTGATCGATGCCTTCTTGTTTAAGCATTGAGGTTTGAATAAGTGGCGTATCACCAATCATTTCTTTGACTTCATTTATATCTAAATGTTGTTCTAAATCTGTTTTATTTACAATGACAATGGCATCTTCATTTTTGATAACTTCATATAAAGTACGATCCTCTTGTGTTAAAGGTTCGTTATTATTTAAGACAAATAAGATTAAATCTGCTTCGCTTAAGGCTTTTCGTGAACGTTCGACACCAATCTTTTCAACGATATCTTCAGTGTCACGAATGCCCGCAGTGTCTACCAATCTTAAAGGTACACCTCTAACATTAACGTATTCTTCTAAGACGTCACGCGTCGTACCTGCAACTTCAGTTACAATCGCTTTATTATCTTGAATAAGATTATTTAGCATTGATGATTTTCCTACATTTGGTTTACCAACAATTACCGTTGAAAGACCTTCTCTCATAATCTTACCTTGTGTGCCAGTTTCTAATAGAAGGTTAATTTCGTTTTTAATTTTTTTAGATTGTTCTAATAAGAACTCTGTTGTAGCATCTTCAACATCGTCATATTCAGGATAATCAATGTTCACTTCTACTTGGGCTAGAATTTCTAAAATGGATTGTCGTTGTCGTTTAATTAAGTCGCTGAGGCGCCCTTCAATTTGATTCATAGCAACTTTAGAAGCACGATCTGTTTTAGAACGAATAAAGTCCATAACAGCTTCAGCTTGAGATAAATCAATTCGTCCGTTTAAGAATGCACGCTTAGTATATTCACCCGGTTCTGCCATTCTAGCACCATACGTCATTGTTAGTTCTAATATACGATTAATGGTTAAAATACCACCGTGACAATTAATTTCAATAATATCCTCACGGGTAAATGTTCTTGGTGCTCTCAACACAGATATCATAACTTCTTCAACAACTTCATTTGTTTCTGGATCGACTATATGACCATAGTTAATCGTATGGGAGTCTACATCTTCTAATTTTTTCTTTCCTTTATATAGTTTATCTCCAATTTCAACGGCTTGCGGTCCAGATAAACGGACAATACCAATTGCACCTTCACCCATTGGCGTTGATATACTAGTAATTGTATCGAAATCCATGATTATCCTCGCCTCCTTATTCAAGTAAAATTTCATTATAACATTGTAATTTGTTTCTATTAAAATTGCTAACAAGTTGATTGAGCGTTATAAAAGGAAGACTCCTGTTTGTCTGACGTCAGACTGACGGTAGTCTTAATACCTCCCCTACCCTGCTTATTTAATCCTTTTATTAAACACTTTCGCAATTTTAAGTACATGTTCTAAGCTACCTTGAATTTCAAGTGTAGACATGTCTTTAGCTGGTTGCCTAGCGATAACGATAATGTCACGTGCGATGATATCTTCTTTATGAACTTTGAAATTTTCTCTAATCGCACGTTTAATTCTGTTTCGAGTCACTGCATTACCTAACTTTTTAGATACGCTAATTCCTAATCGGAAATGATCTTTATTACTATTATAGGTATAAACAACAAACTGTCTATTTGCTACCGATTTGCCTCTTTTATAAATGGTTTGGAAATCAGTATTCTTTTTAATACGGTAAGCTTTCTCCACGTTCACATCACTCGCTTATATTATTCTTTGCCATTCTAGTTTATGTTCGTTCTGATATAGCGTGTCCCAATTTATACCTATTGAAACGAAAAAAAAGACCACTGAGAAGTCAGTGATCTTATGCTGATAAAACTTTACGGCCTTTACGACGACGACGTGCTAAAACTTTACGGCCATTTTTAGTGCTCATACGTTTTCTGAAACCATGAACTTTACTATGTTTACGTTTATTTGGTTGATAAGTACGTTTTACCATGCAAAACACCTCCATCTACATATTTATCCAGCTCACTCGCTCTTGTAGTGATCCTGATTATTTTAATAGATAAATTATACTTTCTGATATCAGAATTCTTGTTTTAATTCAATTTTATCTAGTCATAATTCAAGCAACTACTACAATATAACAAATTACTATTTATAAAGCAAGCAGCATTTGCAGTAAGATAATATTTTTTTAGTAAACTTCGTCACAAAATCATTTTTTAATATTTATACATTTTACGCCGAGTCCTTAGTGCTTTCATTATTCATTTTAAATACATCTTTATAAATTATTTCCCAAAGCTGTTATAATACATCGTACTTTCATTTTAAAAATTATCCACTTATACACAGATGACCATTCAATAATTGTGGATAATATAACCATTATTAACAGATTTATACCTAATTTAACAACATATTCACACCTATTTGACATCTCTCTTGGTTAAAAAGTATAATTGTGTGGATAAGTCGTCTAATTCATTATTTTAACAGGATTTATTTATTGATTTTATATACGTTTTTAGTGTGAATAAATCATAGCATATATAAAGTTATCCACCGATTGTTATTAACTTGTGGATAAGTATTAACATGCTGTGATTATTTTTATCCACTTGTCTAAATGTCTGTGTATAAGTCATAAATTTAAAGAAGATGGAGTTTATTATATGTCAGAACAAGAAATTTGGAAAAAAGTATTAGACGTTGCTGAATCAGAAATATCTAAATCGACATTTAATACTTTTTTGAAAGATACGGAGCTTAAAGAAATTCGTGATAACGTTGCAATCATTTTCGTAATACATGAATTTTATGCAGAATGGTTAAATTCTAACTATAAAGAAGTTATTCAAACAATTATGAAAGATGTTATTGGTTATGAAGTTGAACCCAAATTTTTCACTGCTGAACAATTAGCAGAACTTGACGAAGAGAGTCGTAAAGCTAAATCGCCAAGCAACGAACCTCAACGTCACATCATCGAGGATGTTCATGAAGGTACAGATCAATTTAATACACATAATACATTTGATACGTTCGTTATTGGACCTGGTAACAGATTTCCACATGCAGCAAGTCTTGCAGTTGCTGAAGCACCAGCCCAAGCATACAATCCTCTATTTATTTATGGTGGTGTTGGTCTTGGTAAAACGCACCTTATGCATGCGATTGGTCATCATGTTCTCAGTAATCAGCCAAATGCTAAAGTGCTATACACTTCAAGTGAAAAATTCACAAATGACTTCATTAAATCAATTCGTAACAATGAACCAGAAGCTTTTAGAGAAAAATATAGAAACATTGACGTGTTACTGATTGACGATATTCAATTCATTCAAAATAAAGAACAAACGCAAGAAGAGTTCTTCCACACATTTAATGAATTACATCAAAATAAGAAACAAATTGTCATTTCAAGTGACCGTCCACCTAAAGAAATCGCTAAATTAGAAGACCGTTTACGTTCTCGATTTGAATGGGGCTTAATCGTTGATATTACGCCTCCTGATTATGAAACACGTATGGCAATTCTTCAGAAAAAAATCGAAGAAGAAAATTTAGAAATTCCAGCTGAAGCATTAAATTATATTGCTAATCAAATTCAATCAAACATTCGTGAATTAGAAGGTGCACTCACGCGTTTACTTGCCTATTCGAAGCTTCAAGGCAGACCGATTACAACTGAATTAGCAGCAGAAGCACTTAAAGATATTATTCAAGTTCCTAAATCTAAGAAAATTACAATTCAAGATATTCAGAAAGTCGTTGGGCATTACTATAACGTTCGTATTGAAGATTTTAGTGCGAAAAAACGTACCAAATCAATTGCGTATCCTCGTCAAATCGCTATGTATCTATCAAGGGAACTTACTGATTTCTCATTACCTAAGATCGGTGAAGAATTCGGTGGTCGAGATCATACAACGGTTATTCATGCACATGAGAAAATTGCAAAGGATATCAAAGCAGATCCAATTTTTAAACAAGAAGTAGAAGATTTAGAAAAAGAAATTCGCAATCAATAATGTAAATAGTCGAAACTGTTATACAACAGATTACGACGTTTAATAGTGGGAAATAATGTAAATGGTCTGTTACCTTGAATTAAGCGCCAATAACTCTGACAAGTGAACAAGATGATTTTGTTAGTAATTGTGGATAATGTTAAAAAGTAATACACAGCATCAACAGTTTATCCACATGTGTATAACTTTGGCACACAAGGATTTTCTTAACATATCCACTAATCCACAAGCCCTACTACTATTACTATGAATTTAAAACCTATATAATTATATATAAACGACTGGAAGGAGTTTAAATTAATAATGGAATTCACAATTAGAAGAGATTATTTTATTAATCAATTAAATGACACATTAAAAGCCATCTCACCAAGAACAACATTACCGATTTTAACAGGTATCAAAATCGATGCTAAAGACAACGAGGTCATTCTTACTGGTTCAGATTCTGAGATATCTATTGAAATTACAATCCCTAAACAAGTTGATGGTGAGGATATTGTCACTATTTCTGAAACAGGTTCAGTCGTGCTTCCTGGTCGTTTCTTCGTAGATATTATTAAAAAATTACCAGGTAAAGACGTAAAATTATCAACAAACGAACAATTCCAAACACTGATTACATCTGGACATTCAGAATTTAACTTAAGTGGCTTAGATCCTGATCAATATCCATTATTACCTCAAGTATCACATGATGACGCCATTCAATTATCAGTAAAAGTCTTAAAAAATATCATTGCACAAACAAATTTCGCAGTGTCCACCTCAGAAACACGCCCAGTACTTACTGGTGTGAACTGGCTTATACAAGATAATGAATTAATATGCACTGCGACTGATTCACACCGCTTAGCTGTAAGAAAATTGAAGTTGGAAGATGAGTCAGAAAACAAAAATGTCATCATTCCAGGTAAAGCTTTATCAGAATTGAATAAAATTATGAGTGATAGTGATGAAGAAATCGATATTTTCTTCGCTTCAAACCAAGTATTATTTAAAGTTGGTAATGTAAATTTTATTTCTCGTTTATTAGAAGGTCATTATCCAGATACGACACGTCTATTCCCAGAGAATTATGAAATTAAATTAGGTTTAGACAACGGTGAATTCTATCACGCAATTGATCGTGCTTCTTTATTAGCACGAGAAGGTGGTAACAATGTTATTAAGTTGAGCACAGGTAATGACGTTGTAGAATTATCATCAACATCACCTGAAATCGGTACTGTAAAAGAAGAAGTGACAGCAACTGATGTGGAAGGTGGCAACTTGAAGATTTCATTCAACTCTCGTTATATGATGGATGCGCTGAAAGCAATTGATAACGATGAAGTTGAAGTAGAATTCTTTGGTACGATGAAACCATTCATTCTTAAACCAAAAGCAGATGACTCTGTTACGCAATTAATTTTACCAATTAGAACATATTAGTTTTAGAGGGGCATACCCTCAGCATCAAAAATTAGGAGTTAGACAATGCATTCTTAAAGAATGTTGTCTAACTCCTTTTTAAAATGCATAATAAGCACATTCAGCCTTCAATATAGACGTTAATCTTAAAAACTAGTGGATAACTCTAAACAACTTCTTTTTACGCAAAAATGGCCCTTAAAATTAAAAATAGGGCTATATGAGTAATAAAATCATTTTTAACGCCTTTTGTTATTCAAAAAAAGCCGCTTCAATTTGAAAAATATAGGCAATTTTCCTTCAAAATTTAAATATGTATAAAGATATTGTGAAGTAAACGGTTTCACATTCCATTTTAAATGAAATTTAAACCTAAAAAAGGTATAATATATTAATGACACATAAAGAAACGGAGTGATTATTTTGGTTCAAGAAGTAGTGGTTGAAGGCGATATTACGTTAGGCCAGTTTCTTAAAACTGAAGGCATTATAGAATCAGGTGGCCAAGCTAAATGGTTCTTACAAGATTATGAAGTTTTAATTAATGGTGAACGCGAAACACGTCGTGGTAAAAAACTAGCCAACCAAGATCGAATTGATTTCCCTGATATCCCTGAAATTGATTCTGTAATCATTATTCATCAAGGTGAACAATGAAACTTAAAACACTCCAATTAGAGAATTATCGTAACTATGAAGAAGTTACGCTTAAATGTCATCCTGATGTGAATATTCTGATTGGAGAAAATGCACAAGGGAAGACGAATTTACTTGAATCAATTTACACATTAGCTTTAGCTAAAAGTCATCGCACATCAAATGACAAGGAGCTTATACGGTTTAACTCAGAGTATGCTAAAATAGAGGGTGTACTAAATTATAGACATGGAACGATGCCATTAACGATGTTTATAACTAAAAAAGGTAAACAAGTAAAAGTGAACCACTTAGAACAAAGTCGACTAACGCAGTATGTTGGACATCTTAACGTGGTTCTTTTTGCGCCAGAAGACTTAAATATTGTCAAAGGGGCACCACAGATACGGAGACGGTTCATTGATATGGAATTAGGCCAAATCTCTGCAGTGTATCTAAATGACTTGGCTCAATACCAACGTATTCTTAAACAGAAGAATAACTACTTAAAGCAGTTGCAACTTGGTCATAAACAAGACACTACGATGTTAGAAGTCTTAAACCAACAATTTGCGCAATATGCATTGAATGTAACGTTGAGACGAGCACATTTCATCAAAGAATTAGAATCATTGGCTAAACCGATTCATGCTGGTATCACTAATGACAGAGAAACGCTATCGTTGACTTATTTACCAAGTATAAAACTCAGTGATATGGATAAAGACGCGCAAGCATTATTAGACGAAGTGATTACACTGTTAAATGACAATATTAAGCGTGAAATGGAACGTGGTGTTTGTTTATTTGGCCCGCATAGAGATGATTTAGGCTTTAATGTAAATGATATGGATGCGCAAACATATGGGTCTCAAGGACAACAACGTACGACCGCATTATCCATTAAACTAGCAGAAATAGAGTTAATGAACATTGAAGTTGGAGAATATCCAATCTTACTACTAGATGATGTGTTAAGCGAATTAGATGATTCTCGACAAACACATTTACTAAGCACGATTCAACATAAAGTACAAACCTTTGTAACGACAACATCCGTAGACGGCATAGATCATGAGATTATGAACAATGCTAAGCTTTATCGAATCAATCAAGGTGAAATTATAAAGTAATAGAAAGTGATGGTGAATACATTGTCAGATGTAAACAACACAGATAACTATGGTGCTGGACAGATACAGGTATTAGAAGGGTTAGAAGCCGTTCGTAAAAGACCTGGTATGTATATAGGTTCAACTTCAGAGAGAGGTTTGCACCACTTAGTATGGGAAATCGTGGATAACAGTATCGACGAGGCACTTGCTGGTTATGCAGATCAAATTGAAGTGATTATTGAAAAAGACAATTGGATTAAAGTAACTGACAATGGTCGAGGTATTCCTGTTGATATTCAAGAAAAAATGGGTCGTCCAGCAGTTGAAGTTATCTTAACTGTACTACATGCTGGTGGTAAATTCGGCGGTGGCGGTTATAAAGTATCTGGCGGTCTACATGGTGTAGGTTCTTCAGTTGTTAACGCATTGTCTGAAGACTTAGAGGTATACGTTCATCGTAACGATACAATCTATCATCAAGCATATAAAAAAGGTGTACCACAATTTGATCTTAAAGAAGTAGGTAGCACTGATAAAACAGGTACAGTGATTCGCTTTAAAGCAGATGGCGAAATATTCACTGAAACAACCGTTTATAACTATGAAACACTTCAAAAACGTATTAGAGAGCTGGCATTCTTAAACAAAGGTATTTCAATCACTTTAAGAGATGAACGTGAAGATGAAGAACAACGTGAAGATACATATCATTATGAAGGCGGTATTAAATCTTACGTTGAATTACTAAATGAAAATAAAGAGCCAATTCATGAAGAGCCAATCTATATTCACCAAACTAAAGATGATGTAGAAATTGAAATCGCTATGCAGTATAACAGTGGTTATGCAACGAACTTATTATCTTATGCGAATAATATTCACACATATGAAGGTGGTACGCATGAAGATGGCTTTAAACGTGCATTAACACGTATATTAAATAGTTACGGCACACAAAGTAAAATCATTAAAGATGACAAAGAAAGATTGTCTGGTGAAGATACACGTGAAGGTTTAACAGCTGTCGTATCAATTAAACATGGTGATCCTCAATTCGAAGGACAAACAAAGACGAAATTAGGTAACTCTGAAGTACGTCAAATTGTTGATAGATTGTTTGCTGAACATTTTGAACGTTTCTTATACGAACATCCAAATGTTGCTCGTATTGTTGTGGAAAAAGGAATCATGGCATCACGTGCACGTGTTGCAGCTAAAAAAGCACGTGAAGTAACACGCCGTAAATCAGCTTTAGAAATTTCAAGCTTACCAGGTAAACTTGCCGATTGTTCAAGTAAGAAACCTGAAGAAAGTGAAATCTTCCTAGTAGAGGGTGACTCTGCCGGGGGGTCTACAAAAGAAGGTCGTGACTCTAAAACACAAGCAATCTTGCCATTAAGAGGTAAAATCTTAAACGTTGAAAAAGCACGTCTAGACCGTATTCTAAATAACAATGAAATACGTCAAATGATTACAGCCTTTGGTACTGGTATTGGCGGCGAGTTCGATATCACTAAAGCACGTTATCATAAAATTGTAATTATGACAGATGCTGATGTCGATGGTGCACATATTAGAACGCTACTACTAACGTTCTTCTATCGTTTCATGAGACCATTAATTGAAGCGGGATATGTATATATCGCACAACCACCATTGTACAAATTGGCACAAGGTAAACAAAAATATTATGTATTTAACGATCGTGAACTTGATAAATTAAAATCAGAATTAAGTCCTACGCCTAAATGGAAAATTTCACGTTATAAAGGTTTAGGAGAAATGAATGCGGATCAATTATGGGAAACGACAATGAATCCTGAAAACCGTATGATGTTACAAGTTAAATTAGATGATGCGATTGAAGCGGACCAAACGTTTGAAATGTTAATGGGTGATGTCGTTGAAAATCGCAGACAATTTATCGAAGACAATGCAGTATATGCAAACCTAGATTTCTAAATTAGCGTGAACGAATGAACATGTTGAAGACTGTATAGCGAATGGCTTGCAGTCTTGCTATTTTAAGTGAATTGATTATAGAAGGAGGATATCTTGATGGCTGACTTACCTCAATCAAGAATAAATGAACGAAATATAACCAGCGAGATGCGCGAATCATTTTTAGACTATGCAATGAGCGTTATCGTTTCACGTGCGTTACCTGATGTACGTGATGGTTTAAAACCTGTACACCGTCGTATCTTATATGGCTTAAATGAACAAGGTATGACCCCTGATAAACCATATAAAAAATCAGCACGTATCGTTGGGGATGTAATGGGTAAATATCACCCTCACGGAGACTTATCAATTTATGATGCCATGGTTAGAATGGCACAAACATTCAGCTATCGCTATCCACTTGTTGATGGTCAAGGTAACTTCGGTTCAATGGACGGTGATGGTGCCGCTGCCATGCGTTATACTGAAGCCAAGATGACTAAAATTACGTTAGAGCTACTACGTGATATTAATAAAGATACGATTGATTTCCTAGATAACTATGATGGTACTGAAAGAGAGCCGGAAGTCTTACCTTCTCGTTTCCCTAACTTATTAGTGAACGGTGCATCAGGTATTGCTGTAGGTATGGCAACAAATATTCCTCCTCACAATTTAACTGAAGTCATCAACGGTGTTTTACATTTAAGTAAGAATCCAGATGTTACGATTGCAGAACTTATGGAAGATATTCAAGGCCCTGATTTTCCAACAGCTGGTTTAATCCTAGGCAAGAGTGGTATCCGACGTGCATATGAAACAGGACGTGGATCTATTCAAATGCGTGCACGTGCAGAAATTGAAGAACGTGGTGGCGGTCGCCAACGTATCGTAGTGACTCAAATCCCATATCAAGTTAATAAAGCACGTATGATTGAAAAGATAGCGGAACTTGTTCGTGACAAGAAAATCGAAGGTATTACAGATTTACGTGATGAAACAAGTTTACGTACAGGTGTTAGAGTAGTTATTGATGTACGTAAAGATGCAAACGCCAATGTTATCTTGAACAATCTCTACAAACAAACACCATTACAAACGTCATTCGGTGTGAATATGATTGCACTGGTTAATGGACGTCCAAAATTAATCAATTTAAAACAAGCTTTAGTTGAATACTTAGAGCATCAAAAGACTGTCGTACGCCGTCGTACAGAATATAACTTGAAAAAAGCGAAAGACCGTGCACATATCTTAGAAGGTTTACGCATTGCATTAGATCATATCGATGAGATTATTACGACAATTCGTGAATCAGAAACAGATAAAGTCGCAATGGAAACATTACAATCGCGTTTTAAATTGTCTGAACGCCAAGCACAAGCTATTCTTGATATGCGTTTAAGACGTTTAACAGGTTTAGAACGAGATAAAATTGAAAATGAATATAACGAATTGCTCGGCTATATTTCTGAATTAGAAGCAATCTTAGCCGATGACGAAGTGTTACTTCAATTAGTTCGAGATGAATTAACAGACATCAAAGAACGCTTCGGTGACGAACGTCGTACGGAAATTCAATTAGGTGGTTTAGATGATCTCGAAGATGAAGATCTTATTCCAGAAGAACAAATTGTTATTACATTAAGTCATAATAATTATATTAAACGATTACCTGTTTCTACGTATCGTTCGCAACACCGTGGAGGACGTGGTGTTCAAGGTATGAATACATTGGAAGAAGACTTCGTCAGCCAACTTGTTACGTTAAGTACGCATGATCATGTTTTATTCTTCACGAATAAAGGTCGTGTATACAAACTTAAAGGTTATGAAGTGCCAGAATTATCTCGACAATCTAAAGGTATTCCAGTCATCAATGCGATTGAATTGGATAATGATGAGACAATCAGTACTATGATTGCGGTTAGAGATCTCGAAGATGAAGATAGTTACTTAGTATTTGCAACTAAAAACGGTATTGTGAAACGTTCTGCGTTAAGCAATTTCTCACATATCAATAAGAATGGTAAAATTGCGATTGGTTTCAAAGAAGATGATGAATTAATTGCAGTCCGTCTTACAGATGGTCACCAAGACATCTTAATTGGTACATCTCACGCTTCATTAATCAGATTTGCAGAAACAAGTTTACGTCCATTAGGTCGAACTGCTGCAGGTGTAAGAGGTATCTCATTACGTGAAGATGATGTTGTAGTAGGTCTAGATGTTGCCCATGCCGATAGTGAAGATGAAATTCTTGTTGTCACTGAAAATGGTTATGGTAAACGTACGCCAGTAAGTGAATATCGCTTATCAAACCGTGGCGGTAAAGGTATTAAGACTGCGAAGATTACAGAACGTAATGGTAACATCGTTTGTATCACAACAGTTACTGGTGAAGAAGATTTAATGATTGTTACCAATAGTGGTGTGATTATTCGTTTAGAAGTAGAAGATATTTCTCAAAATGGTCGTGCAACACAAGGTGTACGCTTAATGAAATTAGGCGAAGATCAATTTGTTTCAACGGTTGCTAAAGTCATTGATAAAACAGAAGATGAAGATGCAACTGAAGCAGCACAAGTTGAAGATGGTGAAACAAATGCAGAAAGTACAGAAAGCCCTAGCGAAGAAGTTGTAGATGATGATACACCAGGTAATGCACTTCATACGGAAGCGGATGAAGATACGGAAACAGTAACTGAGGATAATGCAACAGATGAACGTATTGAAGTTAGACAAGACTTTATGGATCGTGTGAATGAAGACATTGATAATGCATCTAACGATGATGAAAACGATGAGAATTAAAGGCTAATCCATAGTGATCAGCGATAACAGGATAGATTCATTTAATAAAAATAAGACTTCCCTTTCGCTAGGGAAGTCTTATTTTTATTTGATTCAATTAGTTTTCTAACTCTTTCATCACATATGGGATTTCACTAATTAAACGTGAAGGTGGCACGACGTACATAGATTCAGATAATTTCTCTCCAATATAACTGTGTGTATATGTTGCGCTTGTAATTGCATCTCTAAAATCATCAAACTGGCCAACAAAGCTAGTAATCATTCCAGCTAATGTATCGCCCATACCACCAGTTGCCATTGCTGGCGTACCAATTGTCAGTCTATATTCTTTATCTTTGAAGAATATTTCAGTACCGTGTTTTTTCAGTACAACAGCAGCACCTAACTTATCAACAGCTTCTCTATTACGTTCGTAAGTTTGCTCTTCAATAGGGATACCACTTAAACGTTCCCATTCTTTTTGATGTGGTGTAAAGATGACACGGCAAGTTGGAATATCAGGTTTTAGTTTACTAAATATTGTAATCGCATCACCATCAACAATTAAATTTTGGTGTGGTTGTATATTTTGTAGTAAAAACGTAATTGCGTTATTACCTTTGAAATCGACACCTAACCCTGGTCCAATTAAAATGCTATCTGTGTTTTCGATCATTTTCGTTAACATTTTAGTGTCGTTAATATCGATTACCATTGCCTCTGGACAACGTGAATGGAGTGCCGCATGGTTTGTAGGATGTGTAGCTACTGTAATTAACCCACTTCCACTATAAACACATGCACGCGCAGCTAACATGATTGCGCCACCTAAATTGGCACTTCCACCTATCAGTAGAATCTTTCCATAGTCACCTTTATGTGTCTCTTCTTTTCTCTTCGGAATATTAACAGTTGTTAATGTTTCCATAAATTAAACCCTCCCTTGAAGACGTTGTGAACGTATAATGTTAGAAAAATGTGTGTACCGCCATTACTGTATATAACTCAAATTTCAAGTGACAATGAAATGCGTAGCGATAGCATCCATGATGACTTAGTTGATTGAGTTCTAAATTGGATTGTTTGTCTATACCTTTTTTAAATACAATAGAAAATATTATACCTGTGAAAGACTTTCGTCAACACTATTATGAAGAATATTTAATTATACGTATCATAAGGTCCCTACATGGCTTTATAGAGGGCGTATACAATAAGATAAATATAATATTATTTAGCATTTACTTGCTAATTATAAAGGAGTTTGCTATATTAAAAATAACTTAATAAGTTATTGTTCGTGGGACAAGTAACATAATCAATTAATTTCAGAGAGCTTGTGTTGAGTGTGAACAAGTAATTGATGATTATGCGAATCTACCTACAATTGTGAACAACCGGTAATAACCGTTATTTTAAGGAAAGTGCAATTCGATACATCTATTGTGTCAAATTGTTAAATAGGGTGGCAACGCGTAGACCACGTCCCTTGTAAAGGGGATGTGGTCTTTTTTTATTGAGCAAGACGCATGTTATCCAAAATAAAAATTTTCAAAAAATTGGGAAGGATGAATGTTACATGTTAGACATTAGACTATTCAGAGAAGAAGCTGACAAAGTTAAGAGCAAAATTGAATTACGTGGAGATGATCCTAAAGTTGTTGACGAGGTATTAGAATTAGATAATGAACGCCGTCAATTAATTGGTAAGACTGAAGAAATGAAAGCACGTCGTAACAAAGTAAGTGAAGAAATCGCTGAAAAGAAACGTAATAAAGAAAATGCAGACGACGTTATTAAAGAAATGCGTGAACTTGGTGACGAAATCAAAGAAAACGACGCTAAACTTAATGAAGTGGATAATAAAGTTAGAGATATCTTAATTCGTATTCCTAACCTAATTGCTGAAGATGTACCACAAGGGGATTCTGATGAAGAAAATGTTGAAGTTAAAAAATGGGGTACACCTCGTGAGTTTGACTTCGAACCTAAAGCACACTGGGACTTAGTTGAAGAATTAAAAATGGCAGACTTTGAACGTGCTGCAAAAATTTCAGGTGCGCGTTTCGTATACTTAACTAAAGATGGTGCATTATTAGAACGTGCATTAATGAACTACATGCTTACAAAACATACAACACAACATGGTTACACTGAAATGATGACACCTCAATTAGTTAACGCAGATACAATGTTTGGTACTGGTCAGTTACCTAAATTTGAAGAAGACTTATTCAAAGTTGAAAAAGAAGGTCTATACACAATCCCAACTGCAGAAGTACCATTAACAAACTTCTACAGAGACGAAATCATTCAACCAGGCGTACTACCTGAAAAATTCACTGCTCAAACTGCTTGTTTCCGTAGTGAAGCTGGATCAGCAGGTAGAGACACAAGAGGTTTAATCCGTTTACACCAATTTGACAAAGTTGAAATGGTACGTATCGAAAAACCAGAAGATTCTTGGGATGCATTAGAAGATATGACACAAAATGCGGAAGCAATTCTTGAAGAATTAGGTTTACCTTACCGTCGTGTTATCTTATGTACTGGCGATATTGGTTTCAGTGCAAGTAAAACATATGACTTAGAAGTTTGGTTACCAAGTTATGACAACTATAAAGAAATCAGTTCTTGCTCAAACTGTACTGATTTCCAAGCGCGTCGTGCTAACATCCGCTTCAAACGTGATGCAGCTTCTAAACCAGAATTAGCACATACATTAAATGGTAGTGGTCTTGCAGTAGGTCGTACATTTGCAGCAATCGTTGAAAACTACCAAAATGCAGATGGCTCAATTACAATTCCTGAAGCATTAGTACCATTCATGGGTGGTAAAACTGAAATCCGTCCAGTTAACGACTAATTCGATTATTAGTTAGCTTATAACGTTAATTTATAGAGTACGGAATAAGCGATAATATACTAAAGCTACAGTGCAAATTCGCAGTAGCTGACTGAGCTGAGAAGGTGTTTATATAACACTTTTTCAGCTCTCTTTTTATGGTGTTAAACCAATATGAATGTCATAAACAAAGTGAATAGGTGGCAGGAATGCTGCAATGAAACTACATTGAATTGTGGTCTATGATGTCTTGAATATACAATCAATCATGTTAAAAATTCACTTTTTCTTAATAAAGTGATGAAGTAAAAAGGATGGATTTAGACTACTTTCAGAGGTGTAATATACGCTTTGTTGTCAAAAAATAGACACATTAGATATACCTTTAAATCAGTAGTTCTAAGTATTCTGTTAGTCTAACATCACACAACTCTATGTCTAACGTTGTTGCCACTCTAGCATCCGTATATTAGACTAAAATTATTAATAAAATACTGTTCTAAAATATTAAGCATAAAGGGAGGTTACAAAGATGACATCACATGTGACGTTTAAGCAAGGCGTTAAAGAATGTATACCTACTTTGTTAGGATACGTTGGGATTGGTTTATCGTTTGGCATTGTAGCTGCGTCACAACATTTTAGTATCATTGAAATACTATTATTATGTTTACTTGTCTATGCTGGCGCAGCACAATTTATTATTTGTGCACTCGTTGCTACAGGCACACCGATTTCTGCTATTGTTCTTACAACATTGATTGTCAATTCACGTTTCTTCCTATTATCAATGACGTTAGCACCCAATTATAAAGACTATGGTATTTGGAATCGTCTAGGTCTGTCTTCAATTTTGACAGATGAAACATTTGGCGTCGCTATCACACCGCATTTAAAAGGGGAGAAGATAAACGATCGGTGGTTACATGGCTTAAATTTAACCGCATATGCATTTTGGGCACTAGCCAGTATTGTTGGTGCATTACTTGGTAAATATATCTCTAATCCAGACATGTTGGGTCTCGATTTTGCGATTACAGCAATGTTTATCTTTTTAACCATGGCACAATTTGAGTCAATCACATCATCTAAACTACGCATATACCTTGTACTTATCGTATTTGTTATCGTGATGATGCTCAGCTTAAGTTGGTTTATGCCATCATACGTTGCAATTCTGATTGCATCGATGCTAGCAGCAACATTAGGGGTGGTGATGGATAAATGACAACATCTTGGCATATGTTTATCTTAATCGTGTTATGTGGACTTGTAACGTTAATCATTCGAGTAGTTCCATTCTTAATGATTTCACGTATTCAACTCTCAGAAACGGTAATTAAATGGCTATCATTTATTCCAATTACATTATTTACAGCACTGATATTAGATGGCATTATCGTACAACAGGAAGGTGTAGCAGGATACACCCTTAATATTCCGTTTATTCTTGTGACGATTCCAACGGTGTTTATTGCACTTTTCACGCGTAGTCTGACTACAACCATTCTAGTAGGTATTGTGCTGATTGCAGGCCTACGTTTTTTCTTTTAGAAAAGGCAGAACCCAATAGCTAACGATTGAAGTTAGCTATACAATTAGATACAATAAATTCAAATTACAATTTGAATAAGTAAATGAATAGAGATAATAGAACTTATTAAGAGAAGTGGAGGGACACGGCCCTAAGAAACTTCAGCAACCGGCGATGCATACGCACGGTGCTACGACCAACGAGATACTCGAATGATAAGTAATAGAGACGAATCGCCTCATACTTTGAAGAGTATAGGCGATTTTTTTAGTATTCAAAGGAGGTAACCGCATGACCAATTACACGGTAGAAACATTAAATTTAGGACCTTTTACAACTGAATCAGGCGAAATGATTAAAAACTTACAATTGCGTTATGAACATGTGGGCTATGCGGGGCAACCACTCGTTGTGGTCTGCCATGCGCTTACTGGTAATCATTTAACATATGGCACAGATGATGCGCCTGGTTGGTGGCGTGAAATCATAGATGGCGGTTATATGCCGATTTATGATTATCAATTTCTTACGTTCAATGTCATCGGTAGCCCCTTTGGTTCAAGTTCTCCTTTAACTGATCCTAATTTTCCGGAGCATTTAACGTTGAGGGATATTGTGAAAGCAATTGAAATGGGGATTCAAGCGCTTGGTTTCAACAAGATTAATATTTTAATTGGTGGTAGTTTAGGTGGTATGCAAGTTATGGAACTGCTCTACAACCATCAATTTCAAGTGGATAAGGCGGTTATTCTAGCGGCTACGGATAAAACATCATCGTATAGTCGTGCGTTCAACGAAATTGCACGTGAGGCGATTCATCTTGGCGGCAAAGAAGGCCTTAGTATTGCCCGACAATTAGGATTTCTAACGTATCGGTCATCTAAAAGTTATGATCAACGCTTTTCACCCGACGAAGTTGTAAGCTATCAACGACATCAAGGTAATAAATTTAAAGAAACTTATGATTTATCCTGCTACCTGACAATGTTAAATGTATTAGATAGTCATAATGTTGACCGTGGACGTACAAATGTGGATGATGTTTATCAATCATTAGATACAAAGGTTTTAACTATGGGCTTCACGGATGATTTATTATATCCAGATGATCAAGTGAGAGCAGTAGGGGAGCGTTTTAAATATCATCGCCATTTCTTCGTTCCAGATAATGTAGGTCATGATGGCTTTTTATTAAATTTCAATGACTGGGCACCGAACTTATATCATTTTCTTAAAGTAACGAACTTCAAACGAAAATAGATGAAGCGGGTAAGTTAGAATATAGAAGAAAACACGCAATGATGGAATCGTATATTACTCAATCTTCACAATTTGTTTTAATTTTGCTTAGAGGTTAAAATAGAGGTTATAGTCAAAAAAGTATAGGAGTGGCGAATGTGTTTTCAAAAGTACATCCTAAAGCAACAATTATAGGAACAATTGCACTTGTTATGGTTGCTTTAGTTACGTATGTATTACCAATACTAGGGCTGATTCTATGTTTATTCGCTACGATTCCAGGCATTATTTTATGGAATAAATCTATTCCATCATTTGGAATTGGAGCGCTAATCACAGTTATTCTTACCACATTATTGGGTAATACATTTGTATTAAGTGCCATGATTTTAGTTTTAATGCTTAGCTTTATTATTGGCCAATTATTGAAAGAACGTGCCTCTAAAGAACGCATCTTATTTATAGCTACAACATATTTAAGTATATTTACTTTAGTCGCATTTATGCTATTACAAACGTTTAAAAAGATACCTAGCGCTACGACATTAATTAAGCCTTTCAAAGATGCAATGCACAATGCGGTTGTAACGACAGGCGTAGAATCAGATTATAAAACGATTCTTGAAGAAGGGTTCCGTCAAATGGCAGTCCAACTTCCAAGTTTTATAATCGTTATAGTCTTTATTTTAGTCTTAATTAACATAATTATTACATTTCCAATTCTTCGTAAATTTAAAGTAGCTACACCAATTTTTAAACCATTATTTGCTTGGCAGCTTAACCGTTCATTACTTTGGGTTTATATGGTTGTTTTATTATGCGTAATGTTCGCAACAGGGCCAAGTACTTTCCAAAGCATCGTATTAAATTTCGAAGTTGTGTTATCATTACTGATGTATATCCAAGGATTGAGTTTAATTCATTTCTTTGGTAAAGCAAAACGTATTCCAAATGTTGTAACGATATTGCTGATGGTTGTGGGGACAATTATTACACCAGCAACACATATCATTGCATTACTTGGTGTACTTGATTTAGGAATTAATTTAAAACGAATGATTAAAAAATGACTTTAAAAAGTGAATAGAGGTGGAATAATGAACCGTCAATCCACTAAGAAGGCATTACTCATACCATTTATTTTAATGGTACTTACTTCAATTGCACTTGTCGTAGTATGGTTTATCTTTAAACCATTAGTTGCGACCATTGCAGCAGCTATTTTAGTCGTGATGATTATTATTGGCATTGTATTAGTAAGACAGGCCTTGTTGAAAATGGATAATTATGTGGATAATTTAAGTGGTCATATCTCGGCTGGAAGCAATAGGGCAATTAAACGATTGCCAATTGGCATGGTCGTTCTTGATGCTGATGATCATATTGAATGGATTAACCAGTACATGTCTGAACACTTAGAAACGAATGTCATCTCAGAACCAGTCAATGAAGTTTTTCCGAATATTTTAAAGCAGTTGGAAAAGGTGCAAGAAGTCGAAATCGAACATGGCCAATATCATTACCATGTACGTCATTCTGAAGAGGAAAATTGTCTATATTTCTTTGATATCACAGATGAAGTGCATACCAATGAACTATATGAAGAATCAAAACCGATTATTGCAACATTATTCTTAGATAACTATGATGAAATCACGCAAAATATGAACGACACACAACGTTCTGAAATCAACTCAATGGTAACACGAGTGATTAGTCGTTGGGCATCAGAATATAATATTTTCTTCAAACGTTATAATTCTGACCAGTTCGTTGCGTATTTAAATCAAAAAATATTAGCCGAAGTTGAAGAATCGAACTTTGAAATTCTTAGCCAACTACGCGAAAAAAGTGTTGGTTACCGTGCCCAATTAACATTGAGTATCGGTGTCGGTGAAGGTACTGAGAACTTAATTGATCTTGGTGAGTTATCACAATCTGGTTTAGATTTAGCATTAGGTCGTGGTGGTGACCAAGTAGCAATTAAAAATATGAACGGAAATGTACGATTCTATGGCGGTAAGACTGACCCGATGGAAAAACGTACGCGTGTAAGAGCGCGTGTTATTTCTCATGCATTAAAGGATATCTTAACCGAAGGCGACAAAGTAATTATTATGGGACACAAACGTCCCGATTTAGATGCGATTGGTGCAGCGATAGGTGTATCAAGATTCGCATTAATGAATAACTTAGAAGCCTACGTAGTCTTGAATGAGGAAGATATTGATCCAACATTACGTCGTGTAATGGATGAAATCGATAAGAAACCAGAATTGAAAGAGCGATTCGTCACATCAGATGAAGCTTGGGATATGATGACATCTAAATCTACGATCGTCGTTGTGGATACACATAAACCAGAGATGGTATTAGATGAGAACATTTTAAATAAAGCTAACCGTAAAGTGGTCATTGACCATCATAGACGAGGAGAAAGCTTTATTTCTAACCCGTTATTAGTTTATATGGAACCTTACGCAAGTTCGACAGCAGAACTTGTGACAGAGTTATTAGAATATCAACCAACTGAACAACGTTTAACACGTTTAGAATCTACAGTCATGTATGCAGGTATTATCGTTGATACACGTAACTTCACATTACGTACAGGTTCTAGAACGTTTGACGCTGCAAGCTATTTACGTGCTCACGGCGCAGATACGATATTAACACAACATTTCTTAAAAGATGATGTCGATACGTATATTAATCGTTCAGAGCTTATTCGAACAGTTGAAGTTCAAGATAATGGTATAGCGATAGCACATGGTTCTAACGAAAAAATTTATCATCCTGTTACAGTTGCACAAGCTGCGGATGAGTTGTTAAGTTTAGAAGGTATAGAGGCTTCTTATGTTGTGGCTAAACGTGAAGATAACTTAATAGGTATCTCAGCACGTTCATTAGGCTCTATTAATGTTCAATTAACGATGGAAGCATTAGGTGGCGGCGGTCACTTAACGAATGCTGCAACGCAATTGAAAGGATTATCAATTGAAGAAGCGATTGAACAATTACAACAAGCAATTACAGAACAAATGAGTAGGAGTGAAGACGCATGAAAGTAATTTTCACACAAGACGTTAAAGGTAAAGGTAAAAAAGGCGAAATTAAAGATGTACCAGTAGGTTATGCAAATAACTTTTTAATTAAAAATAACTATGCTGTTGAAGCAACTCCAGGTAATTTAAAACAATTAGAACAACAAAATAAACGTGCTGAAGCGGACAGACAAAAAGAAATCGATGACGCTAAAGCATTAAAAGCTAAATTAGAAGAAATCGAAGTTGAAGTAAGTGCTAAAACTGGTGAAGGTGGCAAATTGTTTGGTTCTGTAAGTACGAAACAAATTGCTGAAGCACTTAAAACACAACATGATATTAAAATTGATAAACGTAAAATGGATTTACCTCAAGGTATCCATGCATTAGGTTATACAAATGTACCTGTTAAATTAGATAAAGAAGTTGAAGGAACTATTCGTGTTCATACAGTAGAAAAATAAGTTTTCCTTTCCTAGCGGAAAGAAATTTTGTTGGTTGGCTTTTAACTACGCTTAAGTTGATACGCTTTCCCAGGGTACAGTTTTAGCCAGAATTACCTCACAGATAAATCTGTGGGTAATTCTAAGGTCTTCAACTTGTACTGTTCCCTCGGGAGTCTTTCAACTACGCTTCGTTAGCCAACCACAAAATTTCTCTTTTTCTAAAAAGAATTTATTATTTTATCTTAAGTGGAATTCTTCAAAATCGTAATTTTAAAAATAAAGTTATTATTTAACTTGAAAAAGTAAAACAAGTTTTTAATTTTAATTGCTAATTATAATAATTTGGGAAGATAAGTAACTCAAACAAATAATGCTAAGATAAATAACGCAGCGTAGTTGTGAGACTCCTAGTGGAAAAGAAAGCGGGAGTGGGACATAAATAATATAATAATGCTATTTAGCAAATTCGCAGTAGTTGACTGAACTGAGAAGGCGCTTTTCTCAGTTCTAGTCACCCTTGCAGGGGTGGGACGACGAATTTAAAAGAATTCTGTCCCACTCCCTTTCCCACAGGAAAGCGAAACAACTTAAGCAAGTGACCATTTATCTTAGAATTAAAATTTAATTGAGCAATGTTGCACTGTGTTTGAGAAACTTTAGATGGATTAGATTTAGAGGTGTATGAATCAATGGATAATATGTATGAGCAAAAACAAATGCCACATAACAATGAAGCTGAACAATCTGTCTTAGGTGCAATTATTTTAGATCCACAATTGATTAATTCGACTCAGGAAGTGCTTCTTCCTGAGTCCTTTTATAGAGGTGCCCACCAACACATCTTCAGAGCGATGATGAATCTGAATGAAGATGGTGATGAAATTGATGTCGTAACGTTAATGGATCAATTAACTAAAGAAGGTACATTAAGTGAGGCTGGTGGTCCTCAATATTTAGCGGAACTCTCAAATAATGTACCAACGACACGTAATATTCAGTACTACACAAATATCGTTTCAAATCATGCATTGAAGCGCAGATTAATTCAAACTGCGGATAGCATTGCGAATGATGGTTATGATAATGAACTCGAATTAGATGCGATTTTAAGTGATGCAGAGCGACGCATTCTTGAACTATCATCTAATCGACAAAGTGATGGATTTAAGGATATTAGAGATGTATTAGGGCAAGTTTATGAAACAGCTGAAGAACTCGATCAAAATAGTGGTCAAACACCGGGTATTCCTACCGGGTATCGCGATTTAGATCAAATGACAGCTGGGTTTAACCGAAATGATTTAATTATTTTAGCAGCCCGTCCTTCAGTAGGTAAGACTGCCTTCGCTCTTAATATTGCGCAAAAGGTAGCGACACATGAAGGTAATTATACTGTTGGTATTTTCTCACTCGAGATGGGGGCAGACCAATTAGCAACACGTATGATTTGTAGTTCAGGTAATGTGGACTCTAACCGATTACGTACAGGTACGATGACAGAAGAAGACTGGAATCGATTTACAATTGCAGTCGGTAAATTATCACGTACTAAAATTTTCATCGATGATACACCTGGTATTCGAATTACAGACTTACGTTCTAAATGTCGTCGTTTAAAACAAGAGCACGGTTTAGATATGATTGTGATTGACTACTTACAGTTGATTCAAGGTAGTGGTTCTCGTGCTTCTGATAACAGACAACAAGAAGTATCTGAGATTTCACGTACATTAAAAGCGATTGCGCGTGAATTAGAATGTCCTGTTATCGCACTAAGTCAGTTATCTCGTGGTGTGGAACAACGTCAAGATAAACGACCAATGATGAGTGATATTCGTGAATCTGGTTCTATCGAGCAAGATGCTGATATCGTTGCCTTCTTATATCGTGATGATTATTATAATCGTGGCGAGGGTGAGGATGATGACGCAGGTTTCGAACCACAATCAAATGATGAAAATGGCGAAATTGAAATCATTATCGCTAAACAACGTAATGGTCCGACAGGGACTGTGAAGCTACACTTTATGAAACAATATAATAAATTTACAGACATTGATTATGCACATGCGGATATGTCATAAAAATATTTTTTACCGTACATTAAAAGTTTTGTAAACTTAAATGTACGGTTTTTATTTTGTTTTGGCAATGATTTTTAAGCGTAAGTATGTATAATGATTTTTGATAAAAAGAACTTTAATACGCTTAATATCAACGTTTTAAAAGATTTATTGAATAGAATAATATTTAAGTAATGACGTGATATGTCTTAAATTTAATGTTCGATTTTTATTTGCATTATAAGGTTCGTATTGATAGAATACTTAATGGTTAATTGAGAAAACTTTGGAGGTGCTCACATGTCATCAATCGTAGTTGTTGGGACACAATGGGGAGACGAAGGTAAAGGTAAAATTACAGATTTCTTAGCAGAACAAGCAGATGTTATTGCGCGCTTTTCAGGAGGTAATAACGCAGGTCATACGATTCAATTTGGTGGAGAAACTTATAAATTACATTTAGTACCATCAGGCATTTTTTACAAAGATAAATTAGCAGTGATTGGTAACGGCGTTGTTGTAGATCCAGTTGCATTATTAAAAGAGTTAGACGCTTTAAATGAACGTGGTGTATCTACTTCAAACTTACGTATTTCTAACCGTGCGCAAGTCATTCTTCCATATCACTTAGCACAAGATGAATATGAAGAACGTCGTCGTGGCGATAATAAAATCGGTACGACTAAAAAAGGTATCGGACCAGCTTATGTTGATAAAGCACAACGTATTGGTATCCGCATGGCTGACTTATTAGAAAAAGAAACATTCGAAAGACGTTTAAAAGAAAACATTGAAGTTAAAAATGCATATTTCAAAGGTATGTTTAATGAAACTTGCCCACGTTTCGATGAAATCTTTGATGAATACTATGCTGCAGGTCAACGTCTAAAAGAATTTGTTACGGATACTTCTAAAATCTTAGACGATGCATTTGTAGCTGAAGAAAAAGTTTTATTTGAAGGTGCACAAGGTGTCATGTTAGATATTGACCACGGTACATATCCTTTCGTAACTTCAAGTAACCCTGTTGCAGGTAACGTAACAGTTGGTACAGGTGTAGGCCCAACTTTCGTATCTAAAGTGATTGGTGTATGTAAAGCATATACTTCTCGTGTAGGTGACGGTCCATTCCCTACAGAATTATTTGATGAAGATGGACATCATATTAGAGAGGTTGGTCGTGAATACGGTACAACAACAGGACGTCCACGTCGTGTAGGTTGGTTTGATTCAGTTGTCTTACGTCACTCTCGTCGTGTTAGCGGTATTACAGACTTATCTATTAACTCTATCGACGTGCTTACAGGTCTTGATACAGTGAAGATTTGTACTGCATATGAATTAGATGGAGAAGAAATTACAGAATATCCAGCTAACCTTGATCAATTACGTCGTTGTAAACCAATCTTTGAAGAATTACCAGGATGGAAAGAAGATATCACTGGTTGCCGTACATTGGAAGAATTACCAGACAATGCACGTAAATACTTAGAACGCATTTCTGAATTATGTAATGTACGTATTTCAATCTTCTCAGTAGGTCCAGACCGTGATCAAACAAATTTATTAGAACAATTGTGGTAAGAAAAGGTGCGAAGAAAAGGTGTGGAAGTGAGCGTTTAGGTTTTGAGCAGAATCGAAAAGTGAGCAAAACTGTTTCTCAAGTTTTGCCGAGCTTTGAGAATTTCTGCCGAAAAACCTGCTCACTGAAACCCGTTCATCATTCCGGAAATACCATTTATTTTTGTAGGCATTGATTCGTTCAGTGCCTATTTTTTATACAAATATGAGTGTAAAAAGATTTAAAATGATACATATATAACCTTAAAATCCTTGTTACAATAATGCTTTTCTAAAAATTAAGGGATTTATAAAAAAATATTAAAATTATGTAAAAAATGTCTTGTCTTCAAAATAAAGCCTGTGCTATAATCTATCTTGTGCTTAAGAACGGCTCCTTGGTCAAGCGGTTAAGACACCGCCCTTTCACGGCGGTAACACGGGTTCGAGTCCCGTAGGAGTCACCATTTTTTAGGTCTCGTAGTGTAGCGGTTAACACGCCTGCCTGTCACGCAGGAGATCGCGGGTTCGATTCCCGTCGAGACCGTATTGCTTATCCAAAAGGATAGGCATTTTTTTATGCCTTCATCATGCTATTTTTCATATATTATTTTTAATCCCTTTTTGAAATCTTTTCCCAAAAAATCAATACAAACTAAATCAAAATATTGTAAGACATTCATTTGCATTACAAATAGATGACGTCGCAACAGAATCTTAATATTAATCATCGGTTTAAAATAGAATGCTTGCTACACAACTATTGAGTCGTATCATCTTTCTGTAATAATGCGTTGAATAGGCGTCACTACGACTTTTGTCCCGTATTCAAAGGGTTCAACTTATTTGTAATATTAAATTAGAGTGGTAAACTTTAAACGAATATTATTCTATAATTTTAAATATGAAAATAGAATTACATGAATATTAATGGTAAATTATATAGTAGATTAATATGCGCTATAAACTTATTAAAACGCATCAAATCACAGTTTAATCTTTACTAATTTATAAGAATGAATATTGAAATATAGAACTATAATTTGAGAAATGAGGTTTATAGATATGGCAAGAAAAGTAGTTGTTGTCGATGACGAAAAGCCAATTGCGGACATCTTAGAGTTTAATTTGAAAAAAGAAGGTTATGATGTTTACTGTGCCTATGATGGTAATGATGCAGTAGATTTAATATATGAAGAAGAACCAGATATCGTATTATTAGACATCATGTTACCTGGTCGTGACGGTATGGAAGTGTGCCGTGAAGTACGTAAGAAATTCGAAATGCCTATTATTATGTTAACAGCGAAAGACTCTGAAATCGATAAAGTATTAGGCCTTGAACTGGGTGCAGATGACTATGTTACGAAACCGTTCAGTACACGTGAATTAATCGCACGTGTGAAAGCGAACTTACGTCGTCATTATTCTCAGCCAGCGCAAGAGGTAAGTGGTACGACAAATGAAATTACAATCAAAGATATTGTGATTTATCCAGACGCTTACTCTATTAAGAAGCGCGGGGAAGATATTGAATTGACACACAGAGAGTTTGAACTCTTCCACTATCTTTCTAAACATATGGGTCAAGTGATGACACGTGAACATTTATTACAAACTGTATGGGGCTATGATTACTTTGGTGACGTGCGTACAGTTGACGTAACGATTCGTCGTTTACGTGAGAAGATTGAAGACGATCCTTCACACCCTGAGTATATTGTGACACGTAGAGGCGTTGGATACTTCCTCCAACAACACGATTAGGAGTTTGCGACTATGAAGTGGCTGAAACAGTTACAATCCCTTCACACCAAGCTCGTTATTGTTTATGTGTTATTGATTATTATTGGAATGCAGATTATCGGTCTGTATTTCACTAATAGTTTAGAAAAAGAACTGACAAATAACTTCATGAAGAATATTAAGCAATATGCGACTCAGCTCGAAGTTAATATTGAGCGGATATATAGAGATGATCCATCTAACGCTCAAAAAGAAGTTCAAAGTTTATTAAATGAGTATGCCAACCGTCAAGAAATTGAAGAAATTCGTTTTATTGATAAAGATCAAATCATAATGGCTACAGCGAAGGTATCATCGCATAATATGATTAATCAGAAGGTAAATGATAACTCCGTTCAAAAAGCCTTATCGCTAGGTGAATCTAATAGTCACAATGTCTTGAAAGACTATGGTAGCGGTAAAGAACGAATTTGGATTTACAATTTGCCAGTCAAAAATGGCAATGAGACGATTGGTAATATTTACATAGAATCGAATATCAATGATGTCTATAATCAGTTGAACAACATCAACCAAATCTTCATTATTGGTACTGCGATTTCCCTATTCATTACAGTGATACTTGGTTTCTTTATCGCAAGGACGATTACAAGGCCGATTACAGATATGCGTAATCAGACGGTAGAGATGTCTAAAGGTAATTACACACAACGCGTTAAGATATATGGTAATGACGAAATCGGTGAATTAGCTTTAGCCTTCAATAACCTGTCTAAGCGTGTTCAAGAAGCACAAGCAAATACTGAGAGTGAGAAACGTCGATTAGACTCAGTTATCACACATATGAGTGACGGTATTATCGCAACAGACCGACGTGGTCGTGTACGTATCGTCAATGATATGGCTATCAAAATGCTAGGTATGGCTAGAGAAGACTTAATTGGCTACTATATGCTTAGTGTATTGAATTTAGAAGATGAGTTCTCATTAGATGAAATTCAAGAGAATAACGATAGTTTCTTATTAGATATGAATGAAGAGGAAGGGATTATCGCACGTGTGAATTTCAGTACAATTGTTCAAGAAACTGGATTTGTGACTGGTTACATAGCGGTATTACATGATGTTACTGAGCAACAACAAGTTGAACGTGAACGTCGTGAATTCGTTGCAAACGTATCACACGAATTGCGTACACCTTTAACATCTATGAACAGTTATATAGAGGCACTTGAAGAAGGTGCTTGGAAAGATGACAATTTAGCACCATCATTCTTATCCGTTACACGTGAAGAGACAGAACGAATGATTCGTCTTGTTAATGATTTACTTCAATTATCGAAAATGGATAACGAATCTGAACAAATTACGAAAGAAATTGTCGACTTTAACATGTTCATCAATAAGATTATTAATCGTCATGAAATGGCAGCTAAAGACACGACATTTGTACGTGAAATTCCATCTGAAACGATCTTCACAGAAATCGATCCAGATAAGATGACGCAAGTGTTTGATAACGTTATTACGAATGCGATGAAATACTCTCGTGGTGAAAAACGCGTCGAGTTCCACGTGAAACAGAATGCGTTATATAATCGTATGACGATTCGTATTAAAGATAATGGTATCGGTATCCCGATTAACAAAGTAGATAAAATCTTTGATCGTTTCTATCGTGTAGACAAAGCGCGTACACGTAAAATGGGAGGTACTGGTTTAGGACTAGCCATTTCGAAAGAGATTGTAGAAGCACACAATGGACGTATTTGGGCAAACAGTGTTGAAGGACAAGGTACATCGATATTTATTACACTTCCATGTGAAGTTATAGACGACGGTGATTGGGATGAAGAGTAAAGAACATATTAAATCGATTATTCTTTTCCTATTAGTCATGATGAGTGTGGTACTAACGTTTATGGTATGGAATTTCTCACCAGACTTGAATAACATCGATAGTACAGATAGTAAAAAGAGCAATACTAAGACAATCGGCAAGCCAATGTCTGCCAATATCGAAAATGTCATAGCGCCGTATCAAATTGTAGAAGTTAAAGGCGATAAAGTGAAAGGTTTGGCACCTTCTCGAGCGCAGTTGTCTCAAGTCATAGGTACATTGAAAAATCACGAAGTCAGTAAAGTGGAACACATTCAACGAGATTATAATTTAAATATCCCTATGTTAAATGACCACCACTTTACTGTACTGGATTTCACTTATGATATGCCTTTAACAACGTATTTAGGCCAAGTGTTAAATTCATCAGCGAAAGTACCTAAAAATTTCAAATTTAATCGAATCATCGTTAGCCAAAACCCTAAAGGTAATTTAGAGTTGTTTGCGATTAGCGAAGACCGTCATGAAGTCATGAAAGTAACGATGACTGCAAAGGCAAATCACTTTATTAAAGTGATGGATCATTTAAATAATGAAATGCAGAAATATTCAGAAGTGATTACGAATAAAGATACGATTGATAAAGCGACACATATATTCGCACCAAGTCATCCGAAAGATATGCGTTCATACCGTATGGTTTATGATACGATTCCAGTCGAAACGATGAATGCGATTTTATTTGACGACTCAGTGATTATCCGAAGCGGTAAGAGTGGTTCGACGACGTATAATAATAACACTGGTGTAGCGAACTATAATGATGAAAGCAAAAAATATCATTATAAAAATTTATCTGAAGATGAATCAAGTTCGAGTGATATGGACTCAACCATTCCAAGCACATTTGAATATATTAATGGGCATGGTGGCTTCTTTAACGATGATTTCCGTCTGTTCAATACAGAAAATTTATCCGGTGAATTAACGTATCAACTCTTCCTCAATGGCTATCCAACATTTAATGATCAGCAATTAAATGATATTGAAGTGACTTGGGGAGACAAAGGTATTTATGATTATAAACGCGCTTTATTACGTTCTAGTGTACCTCTAGAGGGTGAAACGAAGTCACTGGATAGTGTTGAAAGTGTGCGTTCTTCATTGGCAAATAATCATAACCTAGATTTTGAAAAGGTTACGAATATGGTCATTGGCTATAAAGAGGATGATCGACCTGATAAAGATGATATAGAAGTGCAGCGTAATAGTGAGCTTGTGCCAACGTGGTATATTCAATACGATGGCGATTGGTATGCTTATGAGGATGGGAGGCTTGAATAAATGAATTGGAAACGAACGAAGACATTGTTTATTTTCGTATTTATTCTAGTCAATATCCTGCTTGTATTGATTTACGTGAATAAGGTTACGAAGTCTCAAATCAATGAATCTGAAAGTGATAATGAAGTGAAATTTCAACAAGAAGAAATTAAAATTTCGAATGATCTGCTAAATAAAGATGTGAGTGGTACGAAGATGCAGATGATTACGGCTAAGTCTAAAGATTTTAAGAGTTATGCGAAAGGTAAGTCCTCATTAGAAACGGAGGATTCAGGTAATACGTTAACAGGTGAAATCGATAGTACGGTTAATGTGAGTGATAGTAATTTAAGTGATTTAAAAGACTATATCATGAGCAACATCTACAATGGTAAGATGTATCAACTTGGCGATGTTTCATCTAATGCTGTGACATACGAGCAGACGTATGAAGGTTATCCTTTGATGAATAATAACAAAGCACGTTTACGTTTTAATGTAAATGATGGTAAAGCGACAAGTTATGAGCAATCTGCAATGAATAAGATTGAACCTGCGAAGAGTGATAATAATCCTAAGAAACAGGTCATTACACCACGTAAAGCGATTGAAACGTTATACTTTAATCGTTACTTAAAATCAGGCGATGAAGTGTTGGATGCACGATTAGGATATTACTCTGTTGTGAGAGAAACGAACGTGCAGTTGTTGCAAGCAAACTGGGAAATTAAAGTGAAGCATAAAGGTAAGGAAGATGTGAAGACCTATTATGTTGAAGCGACATCATCAAATCCTAAAGTGATTGATAACTAGGGAGCAGGACAGAAATAATATTTTTCCAAAATTTATTTCGTGGTCCTGCTCCGGCAAGGTTGACTAGAATTAAAAAAAGCTTGTTACAAGTGCATTTTTAATTCAGTCAACTACTGCCAAATATATATGTAGCCTGAGACATTGAATTATGCTCAGGCTCTTATTGTCGAATTAAAATGTTTTAATTTCGTTTAAGTTGCTTCGCGTTCCTGGGGTGCTGTCTCTAAAGCAGCTCTTGGATGGATAATATTCTTTGGTTGCGACGCTTTCCTGTGGGAAAGGCTCGTGCCTGTAGTCACTCGACACTTTCTTTTCCACTAGGAGTCGCGCAACGCCATTTATTATCCATCATTAGAGCTACTTACCTAAGTGTTAAAGCACTTAGGTTCTTTGAAACTACTGCTCCCCTAGGAGTTTCCGCAACTCTGTTTCGTTATCTATCTTAGAACTGCGTATGTGAGTGTGTGAATGGTTATTTTCAATAGATTACCATTCTCTGTTCTTAATTAGAAAGAAATGATATTTGGTGTGGAAAGTATAGTAAGTGTGTGAGTCTATTAGTGTCTCATGCACTTATTTTATTTATATGTGTAAGTGTTGTATATAAACAAGGGATTGGAACTTTAATTTTTGTATTGGTATAGTATAATATAAAGGTATTTTAGAGAACTGGAATGTTTCGAATGATATGGTTTGTTCGAAACTTCATTTTTTTAATTAAAGAGTGCAGAATATAAGGAATTAGACTGAAGGCACTCTAAAATATAGTGTAAGTTGTCGGAAGTAGAAAGGATGAGTCGCTTGATACGAATGAGTGTATTGGCGAGTGGTAGTACAGGGAATGCCACTTATGTTGAAAGTGATAAAGGCAGTCTATTAGTAGATGTTGGACTCACTGGCAAGAAGATGGAAGCGTTATTTAGTCAAATTGATAGAAATATAAAAGATTTAAACGGCATTCTAGTTACTCATGAACATAGTGACCATATTAAAGGTTTGGGTGTACTTGCGCGTAAATATGGTTTACCGATTTATGCGAATGAAAATACTTGGAAAGCAATAGAGAAGAAGGATAGTAAAATTCCAATGGATCAAAAATTCATTTTTAATCCGTATGAAACAAAATCAATTGCAGGTTTTGATATTGAATCATTTAATGTATCGCATGATGCGATTGACCCACAGTTTTACATTTTCCACAATAACTATAAGAAATTTACGATGATCACAGATACAGGCTATGTTTCAGATAGAATGAAAGGTATGATTCAAGGTAGTGATGCTTTTATGTTCGAGAGTAATCATGATGTGGATATGTTACGTATGTGTCGCTATCCTTGGAAGACGAAGCAACGTATTTTAAGTGATATGGGGCATGTGTCTAATGAAGATGCAGGACTAGCGATGACAGACGTGATTACAGGTAATACGAAACGTATCTACCTTTCACATTTATCACAAGATAACAATATGAAAGATTTAGCACGTATGAGCGTTGGACAAGTATTAAATGAACATGATATAGACACTGAAAAAGAAGTGCTATTATGTGATACAGATAAAGCCCAAGCTACACCGATATATACATTGTAATTATTTAGACGAACGACCTACTTATAAACTTAGTATTTGTAAGTAGGTTGTTTTTTATGTATTGAGTTAATTATCTAATAATTTGGACTATACATGATTATTCAAAATGAACCTTATTATAACAAGATTTAGCTCAAATCTGTGAATAAATATTTAAGACTTACTTAAAGTTATCCCCAAAACGAGGATGAGTTATCCACTTTTGTGTATAATACACACAGAAATACTCACATTATTCACAGACTTATCCACAGATATACAAAGATAATCACATAAAGCGGGATATTTTAAAAGATTTTCCCGTAATTCGTATACATTACTGTTATAATTAGAGGGAATTCTGTTAACAAGTTGATAACTTGTGGATAAGTAGGATAACTATTAAGATCTATGGAGGATTTTATGAAGATAACAATCTTAGCTGTGGGTAAATTAAAAGAAAAATATTGGAAACAAGCAATATCAGAATATGAAAAAAGATTAGGTGCATATTCCAAAATTGAAATTATTGAAGTACCCGATGAAAAAGCACCTGAAAATATGAGTGATAAAGAAATAGAACAAGTGAAAGAAAAAGAGGGCCAACGCTTATTAGCTAAAATAAAGCCGCAAGCCACAGTCATCACTTTAGAAATACAAGGTAAAATGTTGTCCTCAGAAGGTTTAGCTGAGGAAATGCAACGACGCATGACACAAGGACAAAGTGACTTCGTCTTTGTGATTGGCGGATCAAACGGATTACATGAAGACGTCTTAAAACGCAGCAACTACGCACTCTCATTCAGCAAAATGACGTTCCCACATCAAATGATGCGCGTCGTCTTAATCGAACAAGTATACAGAGCATTTAAGATCATGCGAGGCGAAGCGTATCATAAATGATGCGGTTTATTTCTATTTTATCCTCTTATATTTTTAATAAATGATATAATAAACAAACTATCAAAAGAGAAAAGGAGATTGCTATGCATTTAAATATTTATGGTGATAATATTATTGAATGTGAACGTGCATTAGAAATATTTATCGAAGGCATTTCACTGAATGAAAGTAATGATTTGATGGTTACATGGGATTTAAAAAATTTTATATGTCCTTCTGTGCATGTGGTGGGCTCTAAGGAATACATATTTACTCTTTATTCTGGGGTAAATAAAAATAGATGGAATGTCGATGTTTATAGTAAATTTCTCACAGATAAAGGTGGACTTTTAGCAGAAGGTGCAGATGCACTAGTAACAGTAATAAAAAATGAGAAGGAAGAAGCGTTAGTAGCTTTTGAATTTAGTAATGCTTTACCAGCCGGAAACAATGCTTGGCAGAGATCAGGAAGATCACTTTCATTTTCACAAGCAAAAATACCATACATTTACGTAGCAGAATTGGGTGGGAATGAACTAAATAAAGATGGAAGTGTAAAGAGTATGAGATTACCGAATTCAACTTTGGTACTATCATATATACTAAATAGTATTAGAAGACAAATACCTAATGCCATTGTTTATAGAATAAGCCCGGTTGCTACTGAAGATACTAAATCTAAATTTGAAAATATTATTAATAACCATAATTTACAAAATTTATCATATAATATTATAAATGAAATTGATTATGATACTATTATAAAAGAAATCATTAAGAATAACTATGAAATGTATAGGATGATTTCGAAAAAGGATGAAAGATTTGAAAGAAAAGATTTTATAAATTTAAGTAAATCAGAATTAGAGTCTGTATTGATAAATGATATTAAAGAATTAAGTATACCTTGGAAAAAAAGGTTAGGAAATAGGAGTAAATATGGGAATAAATTTTTAAATTTCAATGATATTTTAGCCCAATATGCAATAAGTATTTTTTCTAGAAATAGCTTGCCTTTTTCTTTATTACCTAAAGAAAAAATAGAATCATTTATAAATGATTATAAATCAAGTGATAATTGTTCAAAAGATTTGCTAGATTATCTTGAGAAAAATCGTAATGACGACATTGTATTTTGTCTTGTTAATGGTTTTAAACCCGGAGGAGAAGATTCACGTCCAGATAGAGGTTTAATACCATTTGTAAGGATGCTTATGGGGGATGAAACACTTGTAATAACTGTGGTTTTTGGCCCGGTTCCAGAATATCATATGAATGCATTTAAAAATAAAGACTATAATAAAATAATGTCTAGTAATGGATTATTTTCATCTATAATGGGTCAATCTAATTACACGTTGATTTTATCTCCAGAAGAAAAAGAAGAGGCATTTAGTTCTGAAAACGTTGTTAAAGTAGAAAAAAAGCAAATGAAATATGACACTATAAGTAAGATGCCAAAGGTTTTTACAGAAATGGATGTAGATACTGTGATTCATTTATTATTCACAAAAAAATTTAACAGCGTATTTGAAAGTTTTTGTAATCCTCCAGGTGGAGATTGGAGTGGTATATCTTTAATACAAAATAATATAGAATATAGATGGTTATCTTTAGAAAGAGCTCCTAAAGATATGAAAAGACCAGATCATGTATTACAATTTATCAAAGAAGTTCCTAATGTAATATTATCTATAGAATCAAAAGATAATAAGTCAAGTTTGATAAAGAGTGAAAAAGAAGTAGGTCCAAAGATGATAAAATATCTTTATAATTTAAAGAATAAAAATGTAAATGCTGAGAGATATTTTAGTACTAGCGGCATATACACACAAAGTGTAAAAAAAATTTCTAAAGAAAATTTTGAATATAAAACAGGTGTTGCATATATTGAAAAGGACATGAATTATCTAAATAGGAATGAATTTATAAAAATTAAGGATAATTGTGAAGTAGATTTTGTACTAGCATTTAAATTTGTTAAAATTAAAGATGAGGTTGAAGTTAATTTGTATTATTATTGTGAAGATATAAGTATGAATAATATATTATTTAATAAACTCTCTGAGTTAAATTATTCTTTTGAAAATTTACGTATCCATCAGATTAAATAAAAAAACCTGGTTTTATCCAGGTTTTTTTATTAATAATTTAAATATAGATGTTCATGGGAATCATCATTCACTTTATTTAAAACTTGCGATACTTTTGACTTTCCTATATTTATTTCAATAACTTGTCTATAAAGCTTTTCTGGTATGTGATGTTGATAATTGTTATTAGAATTTAAACCATCGAAGGAAAGAGCCCACTTTACACCTTTGTCGTTGAGATTGCTTAATTCGTTAATTAGTTTTTCTAGATCAAGATTTTGCACATATCTTGAAGTACTTCCAGCATATGGAGGGTCTAAATAAACAAAATCCCCTTTTTTTGTTCTTTTTAAAAAGGATGAATAGTCTTCTGACGTAAACATAGTATTTTGTATTTTATGATGCCATTTCATTACAATTTTTGCAAAAGTTGTAGGTTTCATTCCTCTTCTAGAAAGGTGAATAGAATTGTTAAAGTCCCCTTTAGAGTTGAATCTAATTATTCCATTGACAGCAGTTCTTGAAAGAAATAATAAGTCAGTTGGTTGTTGGTTTAAGTTAAAGCGATCACGAACATAATAGAAATAATTTGGGAAATCTGCTTGTAAAAGTTCCCAATTTTTTGAATAGGTTTCAATAACATAGTTAGGTTCTGTTTGAACTAAGCGCCATAAATCAATTATTACTTGATAAACATCATTAGCAAAAGTAATTTTATCGGTATTGTTATATAAAATACTTGCACCACCTAAAAATGGTTCGTAATAAGTATTTATATTGTCTGGAATGAATTTTTGTATTTCTTTTGCTTGTAGCCTTTTACTGCCAGTCCATTTAATTAGTGACGGAACGTTTTCGAAACCATTCATAATAAACGCCACTCTTCATTTTCGATTTTTTCTTTACTTAGTTTAACATATTCTTCATCTAGTTCAATTCCAATATAATTTAAACCTAGTTGCTTAGCAGCAACACACTCTGTTCCAGAGCCACTAAAAGGAGCTAACATTATATCGCCAGGAAGAGAAGTCAAATCTAACATTCTACGAATTAAACGTATAGGTTTTTGGGTAGGGTGTTTACCAAATTTTAATTCGTCCTTTTTTTTATTATTAGGGATATCCCAAACTGTGCGCATTTGCTTATCTTTTTGCTTTAATAAGTCCTCTTTATATTCGATACTTTTACTAAATTCATAATTAAAGTTATACTTTCTTTTTTTTGAAGAACCCGAATGTGCCCATAATATAGTTTCATGACTAGCAGTGAGTCTAGTGCCGCTTAAGTTAGGAAAACTATTTCGCTTGTACCAAATTACTTCATTAATAATTTCAATTTCAAGTAATTGCATACACATATTGATTATTCCGATATTATGATATGTACCATGAATCCATATGGAACCTGTCGGTTTTAATATTCTTTTACATTGTTCTAGCCAAGCCATTGAGAAGTTGAAATAATCAAATAGAGACATATTATCCCAACTTGACATTACTTTACTCCATTCACCACCGAAACCTTTCGGTTTACTTTCATTTTTAATAGCCCAATTGCCCCCTTTACTCAAATTATATGGGGGATCGGCAATTATTATATCAACAGAATCGTCAGGAAAATCAGCCATTATCTCTATACAATCACCTTGATAAATTTTATTGGTTTGCATATTATTACCTCACGTCTTTTATTATTTTCATAAGTATATATTATAGCATTTCTTATTTAATTAGACTATTCTCTAAATCTTATAAGCTGAGAGCTATAGTGAGATAAGGGTCTAAATTAATGAAATTTAATCTAGGAAAGTATACATTTTAGTAACTGTATCAATGATTTTTGATTAATATAGTCTTTTATATGTCCATTTTCTTCTTGCTTTTGAATTTAGTGGATGCATAATTTCATTGGTCTGTGGATTGATTAATTTCTTAACTTTTTTCTTATGAGGTTTCAACATTTCACTTCCTTCATTTTTTGAATATCTGCATGCTTATCAAAAGCATTTTCTAATCCTTTAGTATTCTTCGGGTAGTAACTTGACGTGATAAGAAAGGCCTACATCATCTTCACGAATGATGTAAACCTTATTAATCTCCTTGTTTATAATTCAATTTTAGTTTCATGGTCTATAGATGTCTTAGGTCCATTCCATATTTGAACTGTTCCATCATCTTTAATTACGATGGTATTAGCTCCTGAACCTGATTTATTATTTGCATTAATAGTCCATTCTGAACCATTGTATTCTGGTTCTTGAAATTTTAATAAATCAGCATCTCCTACTTCATTTACAGCTGCAATAGCATAATCAAATACATTGTTTCTAGTTACCTGTTGTTCAGCACTTGTATCTTCTTCTGTTGTAGATTGCTCTGGTTCTTGACTATTATTTTGTCTGTCATTCGATTGATTATTATTAATTGTTTCACTAGCACTTTGCGAATTACTGTCGTCATATTCTTTTTGTTGAGCCTGTAATTTATTTTTTTCTAATTCTACTTCCTGATATTTGTTGTATCCAAAAAATCCAACAGCTGCTAGTATGCCAATAATGGCAAGCACTGTGATTATGCTTAATAATTTTTTCATATATTATTTATCCTTTTCTTTTAGTAATTGCCGCCTTGACCATTTGCACGAGCTTCAACCTGTCCTCTTAAAAAACCGATATAATCACCAGATCTTTCTGCAGCTTCATCCACAGCAGCAGCTTGATCTTCAGTCATTCCTTCTTTATAGGCATCAATAAATTCATCATCTGACATGTTATTAGCATCTTCTGCTGTATATTTAGGTTGAGTTTCTTCTGTACTATCTTCATTTGCAGCGTCGCCTCCCCCAGATTGAGCCATAACTTCTTGCTCATATTTCTCTTCTTCATCTGGAGAATCAAATTCACCTACATAATCTATTCCATTTTTAGTTTTCTTTATGACTTCACCATCTTCTGTCGTTCTCACTTCTTTAGTACTAACATCCTCATTTGTTACGGGTGTTTGATAATTTGTTGTATTATTACTTTCTTCTTTACCATTATTATCGATTTTTTTAGATTTTTCTTTTTTATCGTCTTCTTTAATTTTATTTTCAGCTAGTTTAGCTTCTTCTTTTTTGAGCTCTAAATCTTTATAACTACCGTATGCAAATACAACTGCAACTCCCAAAACCGCGACAAGCGCAATAACTCCCAAACTTGCTATGATTTTTTTCAAATCCCTATCCCCATTCTCTTTTATTTATACTTTATATCATTATATTAATTTATTTTGCTACGCTTTACTATTGTTATTTTAAAAAACTAATTTTTATTATTAATTTATTACTTTAAATATCCATTTTTTTCTTGCCTTTGGATTAAGTGGATGCATTATTTCATTTGTTTCTGGATTAATAAGTTGCTTTACTTTCTTCTTATGAGGTTTCAACATTTCCAATACTTCATTGACCCTAGACTCAACAACTGGTTTTTTAGCGTATGCACCCCAAGCTAATATAACTTCATCTGCTTCTTTAACAGCTTTCATGATTTGAATGTCAGTATGCTTATCATGGCTATTTTCTATATGCTTTATATTTGTGGTTGTTATCATGTTTGAATATAGATTCACAAAATTAATTGATCCGAAGTCTTTCATTTCAGATACTTTATTTAGAATTAATTGAGTCGTTAAATCTAATTTTTTGGTTCCTTCAAAATTTGGATAACAAGTTATAATTGAAATTATCTTTTTATCTTTGTCCCACGTTTTTTTGAGTAAGTAACGATGTTGATTATCGTCACTAAATATTGCTTCAGTTTCTAATGTACTTTGTATATTCTGCATGATTGATGCCTCCTATTAATATTCTTCGGGTAGTAACATGACGTAATAAGAAAGGTCTACATCATCTTCTCGGATAATGTAGACCTTATTAATATTGATAGCTTTTGAATAATTTGCCTTATGAATTTTTACGTACTCTGGACGTTCTTGCTTATGTTTGATATATAATTGACTATTATGCATATTGAACTGGAATATATGAAAGTAATCAATCTCTTCTAGTTCCTTGAATTGTTCGTTTTCGCGTTGCGCTACAAGTTTCCATAACTCTTGCTGCAATATTGCTGGCAAGTAATTGGCAATACCACGTGTAATATAACGTTCCATGCTCATTTCTCCTTTTCTATATCTTTCATTATTGTAATAACTTCTGTAATGACTGTGACGCTTATCTGAGCTATGTGTATCCATTTATTCATTATTATAATTCTCCTTTTCAAGTAAGTGTCTTTGATCTAGTAGTGGCATAACTGTGTTATGAAGATATAAGAAGTCCATATCGTTTGTTTCATCAATATAACCAATCGCAATGAGTTGTTTTTGATAGTAGAGGATAAAGGGGTATATATGTCTTTCATGAAGTGTATCAGAGTAGTAAGTATGCGTATGAAGGATTTTGTTGGTGAGTGGACCAAGTCTGACATATTGATCAGGAAGGATATCATCAGCGATTTCCTCGATAGATTCACATTCCCATTTTTCATCCCTTGGCAGATTGAATAAGTTGGTTATATAATGCTTGAGTTGTAGTTCTAATGTCATTGTTATGACCTCCTAATGTATTTGGTTGATGTATACATGTGATACATCATTTAGATAATATAAGTTTGAAATAATGTTTGTTTCGCTTAGAAATCCCACTGAAATACAGAAAATATCCCAATCGAAAATCATCACAATTGTTGATATGACAAGGAAATCCCGTTATCCCGCTCATTTCTCAGGAAATATAGCTATATATTTATATATGATTTGGATTTGTAGATGTCAGTACGACTGACTTTTTCTTTTTATATTATTTATTTATAAATAATAATGGGATTTTGGGATTACGCTTGCGTAATCCTTCTGCTACATGAAGTTATTGAATCCCGCTGTTATCCCGTTGACATTTTATTTTGGGATGTTCTTTCGTCATACAATATAAGCTTCATATCGAGTTATGACTGATTAGTTTGTTGAAATATTTGATAGATGCGTGTTATTGAATGACGAAAGGACAAGTATGTTTATATTATATTTTGAGAAAGAGGGTTTGAGGTAAAAATAAAGACGAAGTGCTGAAACGCACTTCGTCGAGAGAAGAATGATTAAATTTGATTTTGTAGTTATTATAATTTTGATTCTAATTGGTGGACAAGATGAGTTAGCATTGTATTAATCGGTGTAGGTATATTAAATTCTTTTCCATAAGCAGCTATTTGTCCATTAAGGTAGTCTATTTCAGTTAAGCGGCCATTTGAATAATCTTGATGCATTGATGGGTAATGAAGTCCTTGAGCTTCTTTTGGATAGGCTGATACAACTTTTTTAAAAAGCTCATTACGATCCAAATGAATGTCTTTTGCCTTTGCAACTGCGACAATTTCATCAATAATTGGCATAATCATTTCATCTGATTGTGCATAATTACCAAATTCGTAAATGGTTTTGTTTAATATCGTACATAGAGGATTTAAAACACTATTGAGTGTAGCTTTAGACCATATTGATTCGAATACATTGGAACTAATTTGTGCATTCAAGCCAGAGTCATTGAATATTTGAAGTATAGTATTAGCTTGTTCATCTACTTCACCATCTGCTCTTTGTAGATATATAGATCCTTCGCCTTCGAGTAATAATTGACCTGGCCCGCGCAGTCCAGCTGTCCACATAGTTACGCCAAGATAGATTTGTGATAGCGGAACAATTTGTGATAATCGCTCTTCATGACCTAAGCCATTCATCATACTTAATATAGCTGTCCCACTATGAATACAGCCAGCTTCTTGTAAACGTTGTAACATCTCTTCAGATTGCATAGCTTTGGTTAATATTATGATGAGATCAAATTCAGCTGAAACATCTTTGGTTAATATTGCGGGAATGTTAATTGAGTAGTTATCTGTTTCTGTTTTAATGTTCATGCCATCTTGATTAATTTGATTAACATGCTCTTCCCAATTATCTATAAGTGTTACGTCATAACCAGCTTCTTTTATAGAAATACCAATTCTTCCACCCATTGCGCCTGCACCTGCTATGGCTATTTTGTACATAAAATACACTCCTTAGCTATTTTTAGATTTTATAATCAATATTACAATATAATTGAATTATATCATTTTAGACCTTTTAGTGAATTGTTGCGCAATTCTTTGATTTGAACCATCATTCAGTTGGTTATCATATTATGGTTTTTAGTATTATTTGAAAATCCCATTGAAATTCAGAAAATATCCCAACCGAAATGCATGCTCATTGTTGGTATGACAAGGAAATCCCGTTATCCCACTTATTTCTCGGGAAATAGAGCTCTATATTTATATATAATTTGGGTTGTAGGTGTACTGACGCTTAATTTTTTCTTTTTATATTATTTATTTATTTATAAATAATAATGGGATTTTGGGATTACGCTTGCGTAATCCTTCTGTTACATGAAGTTATTGAATCCTGTCGTTATCCCGTTAACATTTTATTTTGGGATGTTCTTTCGTCATACAATATAAGCTTCACATTGAGTTATGACTTGTTAGTATGTTGAAAAGATTCGTTAGATGGGTGTTATTGAATGATGAAAGGACAGTACATAGATATTAGATTTGAAAGTAGAGTGTTTGAGGCAAAAACAAAGACGAAGTGCTGAGGAGCACTTCGTCTAGATTATTATTATTGAAAAGTTGTTTAATAATCTCATTATTGAGCTTGAGTGTGACATAGAATTGCTTTTTATGATTACCGTCTTTACGAATATCGATACGATCAATGACCGTAAGGTATAATGCCTTGAGTTGTGATTTATCCATGGATTCTATATTTTGAAATATTCGTTGTAATATGGCAGCGATTTGTTTCGTATCATAAGATGGTTTTTCTTGGTTTTGTTGCTGCTTGAGTTGATTAATTTGGTTTGTAATGTCATTCAGTTGTGTTTCATATTGATGAATGGTTGGTTTGAGCGCAGATGTTAAGTCTGGATTGTCTTCAATGGTTTGAACTAGATTTTTAAGTTTAGTGTTTATTTCATCAAATTGTTGTTCCTTATAAGCGACATCATGATTCAATGCAGCTATATCAACTTGATTATCCTTGTTGACCCGTTTTACGACTTGGTTGATGACTTTATCACTTTTGACAATTTCGATTAGTTGATCCATGACATATTTTTCTATGACATCAGCTCTCACACTATTCGCAGAGCACACCTTTGATCCTTTGTTGCGAAAATTACTACATGAATAATAGCGGATACGTTTCTTAGTTCCATTTTTGAGTGTATTAGTTGTATTGCTCGCCGCCATAGGCGATCCGCATTGGGGACAATGAACGATACCTGTTAATAGATTAGTTCCTTTTCCATGAACTTGAGGTTTTTGACTAACTTGCTTCATACGTGAATGTACTTTATCCCATAGTTCTTGACTAATGATAGGTGAATGCTTCCCGTCAGCTACTACAGGATTATCATTAAGTCCTTTACGTCGCTTTTCATTCCAATCTTTATATTTCGCAAATTGTATTTTACCAATGTAAAAAGGATTGGAAAGGATGTATGCTATAGCTGATGTACTGAATGGATTACCTTTCTTTGTTACATAACCTTTATGATTAAGTGCATTAGCCATTTTACGATATCCGTGACCTTTAGCATATGACTCAAATATATATTTTACAATATTGGCTTCATGTTGGTTTATCATGAGTTCATGTTTATTGTCTGGAATTTTCTCATAGCCAAGTGGAATATTGCCTTGATAATAGCCTTCTTGAGCACGTCTGGTTTGTCCCATGAATACATTCTCGACAATGTTATTGCGTTCGAATTCAGAGAAGCTTGCTAGAATTTGTAACATCAGTTTACCACTGCTTGTATTAACTTCCATACGTTCAGATAAGCTGAAGAATTCGACATTTTGACGATGAAGGTCTTCAACAATTTTGAGTAAGTCAGAGGTGTTACGTGCTAAGCGATTTGTTTTGTAGACCATAACAGCATCGATATGTCCTTCTTTTGCATCTTTTAGTAAGCGTTGTAATTCGGGTCGGTTCATAGATTTTCCAGAGATACCTCTATCTGCGTATACGTCTTCAATTGCGAAGTTATTAAAATTACAGTATTCTCTGATTTGATTGATTTGTCCGTCGATACTATATCCCTCTGTACTTTGCATCTCTGTCGATACACGAACATAGATACCAACACGTTTTTGTTTGAGTTGTTGCAATGTATATTCATCCTTTCTTGTTTAGACAATTGATGATTGCATCTGTTGTTTTACAATATTCAATGGCTCATTTTTGAAATAGATACCAACTAGCTTTTTATTTTTAGTAATATGAATTTCATCGATGTATGGATACAGCATGTTTAACGTGAAACTTTTCTGAAATACATTTTGTAGCGATACTTGTAATTGATCCTCGCTTATTGAGCGTAGAGGTTTACGATTTTGAGTTATTGATTGAGACTGTTTTTTGAATGCTTCAGCATCAATTAAGCCCTGGGCCAATTTATCTATTAGTTGTGCTTGGGTAATATTATTTTGTGATTCTAACTGTTGATGTTGTTTGAGTTGTTGTCTGATTCTGCTATTTATCTTTTGATGGAATTGTTTGTTTTGAAAGAATTCTTTGCATATGTCTAAGACTTGTTTTTCTAATTCTTGCGCATTTATTCCCTTGAAGTTACAAACAAAGCGAGCGTTATTCATATTCTGTGAGCAGACATAGTAACGCAATGAACGATTTGGTTTTCGTATGGTTACATTTGTAAGTGTTGAATGACAATAGGGACATTTGATCTTTTGTTTGAGTCGATTTTTTGAAGGTTTACGTTCGACTTGTTTCTGCTTTCTCATAGCTTGTGCTTCTTCATATATCGTTGTACTGACAATAGCTGGGAACATGTTGTCATGTTGTCCATACTGATTAATAACTCGTCCACAGTAATTAGGGTTAATGATAATATTACGAACTTGATAGGGCATTCGATTTATCATTCTTGAGTCGGTTTCTAAGCGTTGTGAAATCTTTTTGTATCCATAACCCTGAAGATAGTAGTTGAATACAGCTTTCACAGTATGTGCTTCGGATGTGTTTATCGTGAATGTGCCATTATGATAACGATAGCCAAAGGGTGCATGTGTCGTAATCAGTTTGCCTTGATTCGCTTTTTCCTTGAGGCCGTTTTTGACTTGTTCACCAATATTATCGGATTCAAGTTCGGCCAAACTGATGAAAATATTTAGTTTGAGACGATCAAAAGATTTATCCATGTCGAAATATCCGTCATGTACACTTAATATGTGAACATGATGCTTTTGGCATAGTTTCATAAGTTTTAAAGCATTTTTTAGATTTCGATGTAGTCGATTCAGACGATAACAACATAAAACGTCACATTGTCCTTGTTGAATTAGTTCAGTAATTTGTTGGTAACCATTACGCTTGTCAGTGCGTCCAGATTGTTTATCGCTATAGAATGTAATGTGTTTGATCTGATGTTTTTGGGCTAATGATTCAATGGTTTGTTTCTGTGCTGCAAGTGATTGTTGTTTGGTTGTACTTTGACGTAAGTAGCCAATAGCTTGATTCATCATATTTCCTCCTTCCAAAGTGATAATATATATTTATGAACGAATTTATAAATGAGCCCAACACCTAGCTGGTGTTGGGCGTTATTATTAGTCATCAGACTGGTTGATTTCTTCGATAACCAAATCTGCGAGCATTGTGATTAATTCGTCCATGTTTTCTCCCCCTAAGTGTCTTCAATAGTAGTGAGCGATATTATACTAAAATTTCAAATACTGAAATAAGATCAATGCCTTTGTTCATACAAATACTTTCTAATCGATTATGTTCCTCATATAAACCATGGAAGATAATGCAGCTAGGTGTAATAGATCCGTGTATAATATCATCTTCTAATTGAGTGCTTTCGTAGTAAGTTTCATCAATTTTATAACCATTTTTGTCACAAAATTTCTCAATAGTATCGATAGGGAGTGAATCCAAGTAATCCACTCTTTCATCAGTAATTTCATGTGCTAATGCAATTGTTTTCATTTTAAAGCCTCCCAATTAATGATTAATTGAACCACAACACTGAAAATAGTGTTGTGGTATTTAATATGACAAATGAAGTTACTTAAGCAGGTACTCGACATGACCTTTGCCGTTCCATTTCACAATATTTAACTTATCTGTGTAACCAATGGCGTAGATGTGGAATATGTTCTCTAATTTTACAATCGTTTGATGAGACACTTTATCAAAATCATAATCGTTATTCATTTCAAGAAGCATAATAAAATCGAATGATTCTTCAAATAATAGTGCTTCGTTATTGAGTGATTCGACGATTGAGTTGAAATATTTTTGTTCTTTTTGTGAAACTTTAAAAGTGATATTGTGTTCTCCAGTGTTATTTTCTAAAGTAAGTTTAGTTTGATTAAATAGCATTTTTGCTTCCTCCAATTTTTTATTAGCTACAACGCCCCACAGAGCGTTGTAGCAGTATTATTAATTTTATAAATCTAAATCATCATTGCCTTCCCATTCTTTAGCTTTCGCTGAAAAATCATCTAGTAGATGTTTGTTTGTTGTACCATCAAATTGTGGTGGTGCGAATGGTTCTGAATTTGAGCTCAGGCCGAAAATAGGTGCAAGCTCTTTATCCAATTTAAGATGGTAGAATACAATACTCCTAGATTTTCCTTGAGCATCTTTGATACTACGTTTGGTTGTTCGCCTGTTGCGGTCAGATTCCATATAACCTTTATCCCGAAGGGCATCGATGACATTTTGTTCATCTTCAAATTGATTATCTTGTAACATTTGTTTAAAAACATCTTTTAGCATCTTGACCTGAATACAATTATCTCTTTTTTCAATTAGGCCAAAGTTTTCAATCATCGTCGAAAGTTTAGCATTTTCAGCAAACTTACCGCGATTTCTCATGACGAATTGAACAATTACATCGATTGCTTTATCAGCAAGAGATCTATCGCTTACCGAGTCTAAATGGTAATTAACTAAGTAATCTCTAACAGCATTCAAATCAACAGGTGTTGCGATAACACGTTCCAATATACGAGATGATGTCGTAATTGTTGCGTAGCGTTTAAACATGCGAATACCTGTATTACTAGTTTCGCTTTCTAGTTGCGTTTTGAACCATTGATGCTCAGTTCGGAACCATTGAATGACTTCTGCTTCACGATTAAGTAGATACTCAGCTACTAATGGCATGACATGGCCGTAATTGGTTGCTATTGCCTTTTTTATTGCATCTGAGTTTTCAGAACTAGTAGTGAAGCGCTCTGTAATTTCGATTGTTCTAACCCGTAGACCATCGTTTTTTGCAGCATCTTTGAATATAGTGTATTCTGAGGTAGAAATAATAGATGTACCCCAGTTTTTAGGGGCTTTTACTTCTCCATGAATATTTGCTCGTTGACGCCCTTGACCTTCTGCAATCGAATATAATAATTCTGTGATTCTTGAGAAAGTAGCTGAAGTGAGCTCATCGAAACTTAGTGGCACACCTAGGTTATTTTGGAGATAGCCCTCAATTGCATTACGAGTTCCATTCCAGCTTCTGAATAGTGTTTCAGTGCCTTTGTTCGGGTTACCTGCAACTGATACAGCTAGTGCAGCAGCAGTTGACTTACCTGTACTTGAATTTCCCATAAACGAGAAGATAGTGCCCGCAAACTCAACTTCATGTAAGTTTTTAAGATAGGCTGTGACTAATGATGACACACTAAAAATAACAGCAAGCTCTAGCAATAAGTTCCCTTTTACTTCATCAAGATACATTTGCCACCAGTTCCTAAAAGTACCTTTAGGTTGCAAATCATATTGTGTGTTGCATAGGATATCTTCATTTAAAGAATGCTGTACTTTTTTAGATACATAAGGTTCGTCCAACGATATGATAGGGTAATTCTCAGTGCTAATCACACCAACACCTTGATACATTGGCGATATAGGTGTTTGAGTTCGCATTTGTTGAAGAATGAATCCCAAATCGCGGATATATTTTTCATTAACATTGAATCCGAATTTGATGATGGTAGGAAGCTTTTGTGATGATAAAATATCAGCCTCTTCAATTAATTCGGTATTATTAAAATCTGATAAAATAATTTTTTCAACTTTAGTCTCGGGATCTATGAATCTTGCTGTTATAACAATGGGGCTTGATATGAAAACTTTTTTATCATCATCTTCATTTTTCTTGGCAGGGATAATTAAAAACCAACCGACCATAGTCAAAATAGCATTTCCAAGTTTGAAAGGTAGGTTTGAAGGGTTCATTAGAACCCACCTCCTTTCCAGTTACTTTTGTGACGCATTGGATTAGGCCCTGTTTTACGGTAAACTAAGTTCCCGCTGCTATTCTTACCAATAATGACAAATGGAACATTTGGTGCGTGCTTTACAAAGTATGCAAACCAGCGACCTACTTCTTGTTGTAATTCAGTTGAACATGTCTCAGTTTTTATTTTTAAGTCATGAAATGTAAATGTAGTGTCTTCAGATAGACTGAAAGCAACACCTAAACGTCTTCTTTTAAGTTCGTTAAACTCTTCACCTTCGTACTTCATAATTATTTACCTCCAAATGTATTAATTTGTGTATCGGCCGAATACATATATAACTATATAGGTAATAGTGTGAAGAGTAAGTCTGTAAAATAGACTTGAAAATTCCATACAAAAATTTTCGTGTAATATATTGACAAAAAAGAAGTGCCGATTTTCATCGGCACTTCTTTAATAATGATAACTATTTCGTTGTTATAAAAAAATATTCAGATTGATTATCTTCATCTTTATCAATATCTTTCTTATAATGATAATTTAAAGCTTTTTTTAATTCAGCAATAAGTTTATTGCGATTTTCTTTGGTGTACTTTGGTGTATCTACTAACTCACTTTGACTTAATAATCTAATGACTAGGGCTTTAGGGGCAGATGCTTGAGTTTCTTTGTTAGTTAAATATTTCGCAAGATTTACGTCAATTTGAACACGGCGTTCTTGTTCTAAATAGTCACTATAGCTATAAGATTGAGATGTAGCTAATCTTACATTAACTTCATCCTTGAGTTCATCTAATTCATCCATATAGTAATTAATTATATCTATTTTTTGAGCACTGCTAACATTTGGAGCTGTTATTATATCGATAACCTTAGATTTTATACCAACTTCGATATTTGAATCGATTAAGAAATATAAATAGTAATTTGTCATAGCAGTTTTATAATCAATAGGATTAGTAATTTCATTTTTTATAAAATAATATAAGTTATCATTAATTTTATTTGTAGATTCTATATCTTTTTTATTAACGCCATTTTTTAAAAAATGGATATAATCAGAGTTATTCGACAATATATCATGTATAACAAATTTACTATCACATTTAAATGCATAGAATTTTCCAATTTTAAAATTTTCAGAATCAATACCAAGTGCAAGGCAAAATTTTTTGAAATTTGCTGAAAAGTTAGTTTTAGTTGGCACAAATAAATCATGATCTTCCCACTTTTTTTGTTTATTTTCTTCATTTGCATTACTGCATCCATCAAGAAGATGTAATTCATATTTAACTATGTCAGTTAAAATCATTGGATATTTTACCTTGTTACGAGTGTTGTGATTATTATTTAATTCCTCATAAGATTTACTTGCTTGACTCATCACTTCTTTTACTTCCTTTGTATCCATATTTTCAATTATTGATTGTAACTCATGTCCCCAATTGCTATACATCAAATCACTCATTTCTAATTTTTAAATAATTATATCTTAAGAATTGTGAATATATATAGAGAACATAGGTTCTTGATTTGTTATAATTATTTGTATTAAGTAATTTCGTTATAAAGTGGATTGAACAATAGAAATTAAAAGAATACATTTATTAATTTACAAAAATTTAATTTTTTTAAAAGGGTGATTAATTTAATGGAAAACAATAATTTAAAAAATGATCTTTTAGACGAGTTAGATAGACATTTAGAATGGATAAGGAGTTGTGATACAAAAGCTTCAATTGTTTTAGCAATGTTAGGGGTTTTTATTGTTACTATTTCTTCTGAAATATTCTTAGATAGTCAAAAAGAAATAGTATTAAAAGTATTGAACAATATAAATTTTTCTAATTTAATTTATTTTATTTTTGAAGTATTGGTCTATTTATTATTTTTTAATGGAATATATAATATAATTAGGGTACTTTTTCCTCAGTTAAAAAAATCTGTTGAGACTTATAATGGGATGGAAAATGATTCCTTCTATTATTTTGAAAGTATTTCAAGCAAGACTTATTCTGAGTATAAAAAGCAAAGGATCAATAGAACATCAGAAGAAGAAATTGATGATATTTTATCCCAGATTTATATAAATTCAAAAATATCTACAAAAAAATATTATTTTTATAAGAAAGGTTTAGCATTTGTGCTTTGGGGAATTTTAGGAATTTTGATTTTGCATTTGATCGGTATTATTTTAGTTAATGTGGGAGGTTTTTAAATATGGAAATAAGGGGCTATGATTACAAGGCAAGAAAGAAAAAAGTTGAAGAAATCTTAGAGAATACTAATTTTATAAATGAAGTGAAAAGATTCCCTAATAATGATAATTTTACATATGAGAATGGTTATAAAGCTTGGCTTAGTGCAATTTTTATAGATTTAAGAAATTCTACTAAATTATTCACAGAAAATAGTGAAGTAGATGTTGCCAAGGTGATTAGAGGCTTTACGTCTGAAGTTATAGAGATTTTACAAAAGGATACTCAAGATAATGAATTGAAAGAAATTGGTATTAGGGGAGATTGCGTATTTGCTGTGTATTCAACACCTTTTAAAAATGAACTATTTGATGTCTATCAACGTGCAGTTTACATTAATACCTATTTAAAAATGTTGAATAAATTATTAGATAAAAGAAATCTTCCAAATATTAAAGCAGGTATTGGTTTAGCTGCTGGTGAAAATTTAGCAGTAAAGGCAGGTAGAAAGAGTTCAGGTATAAATGATTTTGTTTGGATTGGAAAAGCAGTAACAACAGCGTCGAATTTAGCAGATCTTGGTAATAAAGAGGGCGTTTGTCCCATTGTGATGTCAGGTACTTTTTATTCTAATTATATTGATGTTGAAAAGAATGGAAATTCTAAAAATTGGTGGACGAAAAACGGTGACGAACATAATGGTACATATTATCATGGCGATGTTGTAAAAATAGAATTTAATAAATGGATTGAATCGGGTATGATTGATTAATTTGGAGTTTATATGAACTACATTAATTACACTAAAGGTAGAAACTAATAAAGTTATCTATAATAAAAGCTATTTCAAAAACCGCATCACTGCACGATAAGCAGAAGCATATCATAAATGATGCGGTTTTTTCAGCCACTTCATAAAGGGATTTTGAACGTATCGGAACGTATGAGGTTTATGAGAATTGCTGTTATGTTTTTGTGAAGCGTATTATAAATGATGCGGTTTTTGATAATTTTTTCTTTATCAGAGATTTTACTAAAAATCCCCTCAAAGTTTGTGTTTTTCAACTTCAACTTTGAAGGGAATAAATAAGGAACTTATTTATATTTATCCTTTATCTCATTAATATCTATTTTTTTATTAATAATATTATAAATATTAAATTCTTTAGAAAAGTCACTATCACTCTTATTCTTCATACTAAACGTTATTAATCTAATAATATCAGCTACTATTTCTTTAAATTCTATTGCATCTTCTTTTTTATAAGTAGCGCCTGTATGAACAATTTTATTTCTCATACCATAGTAATCTTTCATATATTTTTTTACACAATTTTTAATTTCATTAGAATTATCCAAATTTAGATTATCAATTGTCTTTAATAAATGATCATTAACAACATTAGCATACCCACATCCAAGCTTCTTTTTTAATTCTTCATCACTTAAATTTTTATCTAATTTATAATATTTTTCTAAAAAATTTGTGATAAAAACTTCTAATGCGGTCTGAATTTGTACAATTGCTAAATTATAGTCAGATTTATAAAAAGAACGTTCACCTTTTCTCATAGCCAAAACATAAATATTGCTAGGATGGTTATTAAAAACATTATAATTTTTTTTAATATTTAATAAATCACTTTTTTTGATAGATGAATACTGATCTTTCTCTATCTTTCCAGGCATGTTAATCATGAAAATGCTCATCTCTTTTATATTTCCATCTGTAGTATATATTACATAATATGGAATACTTAATATATCCCCTAATGATAGCTGGTATATATTATGATACTGATATTTAATGCTAATAATTTTAATAAGATTATTTAGACAATTAAATTGCTTATTAAAGATTTCGGTGAGACTATTACTTTTCTTTGATGCCCTAGAAGTGGAATTTGATTTCAATTTTTTAAACTGATTGTGCTTGATTATTGAAGTTATTTCAACATAAGTTTTTTTATCTCGCTTGATATTGTCATTTTCCAACACATTATCTTCTAAGTGGTTGAAAATCATAAATGTGTTTTCTTCATTTACAAAATCAATATTTTCAAATTCATTTATAGGTATTTTAAATGGCAATAAGTATTTGAAAGTTATTAATTTGCTATTTCCTTTTCTTTTAAAGCACTCATTCACATACTTTTCTTTTTTTAACATATTGAATTCGTTCTTTATTCGAATTTTATCCAATAAAAACACTCCCATAAATATTTTATTTTCACAAAAAAATTATTCATATTAAAATATTAACAAAAAACCTACACAATAAGTATTTATTTTTTGCTATATTTAAAATAATAGTAATTTAAAGAGGTGTTATTAATGGCAACTATAGGTTTCGAAGAAAAATTATGGCAAGCTGCCGATAAGTTAAGAGAGAGTATGGAGGCTGCTGAGTATAAAAATATAGCATTAGGTTTAATCTTTTTAAAATATGTATCGGATTCTTTTAAAGAAAAGTATGAAGAATTGAAGAAAAATCCATATGCAGATGAAGAGGATCAAGATGAATACTTAGCAGAAAATATTTTCTGGTTCCAAAAGAAGCAAGATGGCAATATATCAAGTGGTTGAGCAAGCAGAGCATATGACGAATAATTAGTAAAAATAACCCAAAAGGAGCATCCCTCACCGTAAAAGTGCAAGATGCTTTATTTTTATTGTAAGTAGTTTAATGTTAATTTTAATAGGTAAAGACTAGTAATTATCTGTAAATCATTATTTAAGTACCGTTATAATAAAGTCATTCATAAAATCCTTATAAATCCTATCAAAATGATTTTTTAGTCACTAGTCTGTGTTAGTAAAAAATATAAAATTAATTTTACTGTGAATGAACATACTCTAGTAGACCTTTTTCAATAGTGTATTCTGGTTTATATCCTAGGGAAGATAAACTATCAATATTCGCATATGAATGTTTAATATCTCCTTTTCTTTCAATAGAATGATTGTATTCAATTTGTTTGTCAAATATATTAGTAAAATTGTCAAATATATCCTTTAAGGAAGACGGAATACCAGTACCTAAATTGTAAATATGTCCTTTTGTATTATCATTTTGAATAACTATGTCTATAGCCTGAACTAAATCTTTTACATATACAAAATCTCTAGTTTGATTCCCGTCACCAAAAAATGTAAATTTTTCGTTATTTTTAAATTTTTCATTCATTATTGAAATCACACCAGAATATGGGGATGATGGATCTTGTCTTGGACCAAAAATATTAAAAAATCTTAATGATGTAGTTGGTAAATTATAAAGATTAAAATATAGTTTTGTGTATTGTTCTCCAGCATATTTTTCTATGGCATATGGAGATTCAGGATTAATAAATGATTCTACTTGTTTAGGTAGAGAATCAGTATTTCCATATATAGCTGCAGAAGAAGCAAAAATAAATTTTTTAAGGTTTGAGTTAAATTTTTTATTTGCTTCTAAAATATCTAATGTTCCTTTAATATTTACTTTATGCGATGTTATAGGATTGTTTATTGTATCTACTACATTTACAACTGCTGCTAAATGAATTACTATATCAAATTGATATTTTTTAATAAGATTTTCAATAAATAATTGATTTGTTACACTCTCATTGAAGAAGTGTTTTTCGTCAATAAAGTGAACATTTTCCCTTTTTCCTGTTTCTAAATTATCTAGTATAAAAACTTCATAGCTATTAGAATCATAAAATTCAGCTATATGTGATCCAATGAAACCTGCTCCACCAGTTATTAAAATTTTCAAAATATCTCTCCTTTACAAGTTATCGTTAAAAAGTTTTAACCATTGATTTACAATATTGGAAGGGTTAAATTCCTGTAAAACAATTTCTCTAGACTCTTCACCGAATTTAATATACTTATTTGTATCATGCATTATATCTAGTACAGCATCTGCCATACTTTGAACATCTTTGTTAGGTATCAAATAACCGTTTTGATTATTAAAGATAAATTGAGAAGGGCCATATTTAATATCAAAAGCAATTATTGGTTTACCAGCTAGCATTCCCTCAATCATACTCAAACTTTGTACTTCGCTTTGAGAAGTTGATATGACACATCTGAAATTACGTAATGTTTCATATGGATGTATAGTATATCCATATAATTTAAAGGTATTTTCTAAATGATTATCTTTTATCATTTCTATAATTTTTTCTTTATAATCTCCTTCTCCATAAATATGAAATTCAATTTCTGAGTCTTCTTTTGAAACCAACTTTGCAACCTCAATTAATAAATCAAACCCTTTACCCGCTGATAATCTTGATATACAGCCTATTATTTTTTTAGGAGATGCTTCATAATTTTCAGGTATTTCTTTTATAAAGTTAGGTATTAGGTAAGCGTTTTTTATATTATATTCCTCTTTAACATCATCAATATAATCTTGCGTCAAAAATACTATCCCTGTAAGATTTTTGCTGTTATTCAATACATTCTCTTCAACTTTTTTTATCTTGCCAGTTGGAGTTTTGTGAGTTGTATGCATGACCGCATATTTTTGTACATGTAAATGAGTAGTATTAATAACTTTATTTAAGCTACCTGTACCATCACAAATAATAATATTACTACTTTTATCTTCTATTAAATTACTAATGAAATAACTGCCTAACTCTTTATTATTATTAAAATGTTGATTCTCAGAAAAAAGATATATATCTTCTATTCCTTGGGTTGAAGGATTAATATTTCTTCTTAAAAAAGGCTGGCCATTTCTATTAAAAAAGGTTTCAGCTTTAAAGGTACCGTTTGTACTAAATTCTTTAATTCTTCTAATCCAACCAGTAAAAGAATATATTCTTTTTACTCTATTATTATTATCAAAAATATCTAATATATAATCTTCACTATTATTTTTGTATTTTAATACAGCAATTTTTTCACCACTTGTTGATGAAAATATCTCATATTTATTTTTTTTGATTTCAATTGGGATATTATTATCTATAATATTACTGTAATAATTATTGATATTTTTATTACTATTTAGTGTGTGCAATGATCTCTTTTCAAAGAAAGAGAATTGATTATAAACTTGAGTTTTATCATCTAATTTACCTATTGACCTGAGATTATTTATTATAGATTGGTAATTACTTTTATAATCAAATGTAATAATATCTGTTTTTATGCCGTAATCATTAAACGTTTTTGCCCGTGTTAATAATGATGTGGTTTTTCCGCCTTTTTCGATATTTAGGTCAAAAATTACTAAATAAACATGTTTCATTTTTTAACTCCCCAATAAATTTCTAATTTTTGTAATAACTTATGTTGTAATTTTAAAAATCTAAATACTTTTTGATTTCTCCATCAAAATCTTTATAAAGATTTTTTTGAAGTAACTCATCCTCTTCAGATTCAATATCAACGTCATTTACTATATTTTTATTATTGATTTCCATAAGCTTTATGTAAGTAGCATATAAAAAAGTAAAAAGCAAAAAATATTTTATTATTTTCATAACGGCTCCTTCCTCATTTGTCTTACAAACTTAAGTTGTTGTATATCATTAACACACATTATAACAAATAATAATTACTATTTTGAAGTAAAATAATGGCATCAAACAAATTGATTTTGAAATTTTTAGCAAATTCAAAAGAATTATAGACATTCATCTTTTAAACATGCTGTTACTATACATAATCAAGATTTAACGGGTTTCGTGATATAGTAAGATGTCGTTATTTTGAAGAATTTTACATTTATTTTTAAATGGTGGGTACATCCAATACAGTTTAATATTTTCTATAGGTATATAAATACTTTGATATCTTGAATTCCTACTCTTTATTTTAGATATATATCACAATGATTGGGGTATACTTTCATGCAATGATAAAAATTATAGTTGTTCTACATTTTTATTAAATAGCTTGTATCTAAAAATAATGCATATATATAGGATACCTAAGTTTTCAAAAAAATTACAATATAAGAAGTCAAATTTTCAGTATAATCAAAGTGAGTAACGTTTACCTATAACTTTATATTTGGTACTATTACATTTATATTAATATGTCATTAGAGTTGCTGTATATCTAAAGAATTCTGTTCAAAGCTATAAATTTTAATATAAAAGTGAAATTTTATTCTAGGAGGAAACAAATTGCAATATTCAATAATTGTACCCTATAAAGAAACTGATATCAAAATACTAAGAGATTGTTTGGATAGTATAAACCAACAAACATTTGGTGATTTTGAGGTTATTTTTATACATAATGGAAATACAAATTTAAATGAAGAAATTGAAAAATATAATTTTAAAAACAAAATTATCATTGAGCAAAAACTAGAAAACCCCCAATATTATAGAAATATTGGAATACAGAAAGCTTCTGGAGAATACGTTTTATTTATGGACGGAGATGATTATCTTCACCCTAACGCGTTAATATATGCCAAAGAAATAATAGATGAAACATTTGATGAAGTAATAAAATTAGGTGTCAAAAAGACACATTATACTAAAAAATTAACTTTCAAAGAGTTTGCAGATGGTTTTTATAAACCTGAAATATCTCAACAAATTAATGAATTTTTAGATAATATTAAAAGTGAAGATATAACAAGTAATGAAGCCACAAATAAATTATACAATTTAGGAATTATAAGCCATAGTTATATTGATATAAAACAAAATCGTTTATTAGATAAAATTAATTATCGACTGAAATCTTGTGGACTAATCATTAAAAAAAGTTTTTTGATTGAGAATAAAGTTGAATTTGATACTACTAATAGCTTATATGGCGATGTTAATTTTGTATTAAAGGTATATAATTTAGTACCAAGCATTAAGCAAACCAAAGTGAAATTATATTTTAAATTGATTCATAATGATAGTATTAGTTATCCTTCACATCTTCAACTAAACAAAGAAAGTAAAAGTTATTATAAGTTACTTGCTTATGACAAAACATTGGATAATTGTCCTAATATGATACTAGCAAGAAAAATTAAAGGATTTGCTATTAGAGAATATTTATATCATGTATGCAAAAGTGAGAGTTTTAAAAAATCATATAAAACTGTAAAGCCGATCTTTATTATTTTACATGATTTATTAAGAAAACCTTCCAAGAAATTAAAAATAAATTTAAGACATCTTTATGAAATTAATCCTATCAATCAAGGGAATTATTTTAAAGCATACAGACGCTCTAAAAGGAGAGTTAATTTATATAATACTTATAAATTCTTACAACTGAAAAATGAAAGATATAGAAAAAAAGTTATACAAAAAAATATTTTAACTAAATTACCAGTACGTAAAGACTTAATAATATATGAAAGTTTTTTAGGGAAAAATTACTCTGATAGTCCTAAAGCAATTTTCGAATATTTAAAGTCAAATAATAATGACTCATTTGAGCATATATGGATATTAAATAACAAAGAAATAATAAATGATTATCCGATACTTAAAGAAAAAAACGTAAAAATAATTGATAGATTCAGTTGGAAATATTTCTATTATGCAACTATTTCTAAATATTTTGTACTAAATATGAGACAACCGAAATGGTTAGAGAAAAAGGAAGAACAAGTTATATTGTCAACTTGGCATGGTACGCCATTAAAAAGATTAGTATTTGATATGAGTAATGTAACTTCAGCTAGTAAAAGTTATAAGCAGGACTTCTACTATCAATCAAGAAATTGGGATTATTTAATTGCTGCAAATAAATATAGTGAGCAAATTTTTGAGAGAGCATTTAAGTATCCTAAATCTAATATTTTAACTTATGGCTATCCAAGAAATGACATTTTAACTAATTATGATAGTTATTATAAGTTGAGTTTAAAACAAAAACTTAATTTACCTACTGATAAAAAAATTATTCTATATGCACCAACCTGGAGAGATGATCAGTATCATGATGTTGGAAAGTATAAATTTTCTTTAAATCTTGACTTAAAGAAGATGCAAAATGATTTAGGGAATGAATATATAATTTTACTGAGAATGCATTACTTTATTTCTGATAGATTAGATATTTCTGAGTTCGAGGGTTTTGCATATGACTTTTCAAAATACAATGATGTTAATGACTTGTATATTATAAGTGATATTTTAATTACAGATTATTCCTCAGTTTTCTTTGATTATGCTAACTTAAGAAGACCTGTTTTATTTTACACTTATGACTTAGATAAATATAAAGATGAATTAAGAGGGTTTTATATAGATATGAAAAAAGATTTGCCAGGGCCACTACTTTATACTACTAGTGAAGTAATTGACAGTATAATCAATATTAATGAGATTACTAATGAATATAAAGATAAATATGAAGATTTCTATGAAAGATTTTGCTCATTAGATGATGGTAATGCAACTCAAAGAGTTATAGACAAAGTTATTAAATAACCTTTGCTTAATATTTACTAATTTTAGTTTTAAGTAATTAGAAATTGACGATTAAAAAATTAGTTGAAAAATTAAATTAATGGAAGGGAGTCAGATTTTATCTTGGCTTCTTTTCTCTTTTTTGTTTTACCATCAATAAAAGAGGGTAACATTAAATAATCTGTTCATAGTGTACTAGCACCTAAAGGAATCCTAGTAAATAACTTTTAATGTGTGTCAGATCCTAAATAATTTTAATTATATAATATTTATGAAAACATTTAATATAAGTTTTCTTAAATAAAAAAATATCAGTGTATCTCCCTCACTATTCGGTGAGGGAGAATTAAATTTTGGTTAAAATTAGTAATAGTTTGCAGAAAAAGAGTTTAATTATTTCCTCTAAGGTGGTACTTAAAGTTGCAACGATACATTTGGATGATTAGTAAGTAAATTTTTTCCTATTTTAATGTCCATACTTGACGTGCTTTAGGATTGAGTGGGTGCATGATTTCATTTGTTGCTGGGTTTATAAGCTTTTTAATTTTCTTTTTGTGAGGCTTCAACATTTCCATTACTTGTTCGACACGTTCAACGACAACTGGACGCTTCGCATAAGCACCATAAGCTAGAATGACTGTGTCACTCTCACTAATTGCTTTCATTAAGTGAATGTCGGTGTGCTCATCGTATGGCTCGTTGATATGTTTGAGATTTTCTGGACTTTTAATATTAGAGAATAGATTTACAAGATATACAGCACCGTATCGTTCTGAATTAGCTAATTGGTTGAGGATAAGAACAGTTGTGAGATCGAGTGATAATACACCATCTAAATGAGGATACATCGTTATCACTGTACAAGCGGGTTTCTTTTCATCCCAAGTTTTCTTGAGTAAGTAGCGGTGTTTTTTATCACTACTGAATATAGCTTCTGTGTGTATTGTGCTTTTAATTGTATTCATATATCATCACTTCCTTTAGTATTCTTCTGGTAAAAGCATCACATAATAAAAAACGTCTACATCATCTTCTCGGATGACGTAGACTTTCTTAGGTAATGCATTTTGATATTTTACATAGTTTGTATAGTG
>NZ_JAESLK010000037.1:0-40877 GCF_017892585.1 Staphylococcus sp. GDY8P57P
ATACTTTAAAAGGTATTGAATGTATTTACGGTCTATATAAAAAGAACCGCAGGTCTCTTCAGATCTGCGGATTTTCGCCATGCCATGAAATTAGCATCATGCTAACAAGTTAACACAAAGTATTATTTTAAAATTGAGATTAGACATTTATTTTTCAACTTTGCAGCAGAACCTAATTTTTTCTCTTTGTAAATAAATGCAAAGAGATACCATAAGGATCTCTTACATAACCATAACCTTCAGTATAGAATTCTGGACTAAATGTTTTCAATACCTCACTGCCTTTTTCTATTAACTGGTCATATACATGTTTAGTTTCTTCTACTTGGTCAAAAGTGAGACAAAGAGATATATTATTACCTTGTGTTATGGGCAAACCTTCAGTGTCATCTGCGATCATAATTTTTATATCTCCAAATTGAAGTACACATTGATCAATTTTATTTAAATCATTTTCGTCAATATTAAGTTTCTTATCTATAGGTCTATCTTTAATACGTTGAATATACAGTGTTTTAGCGCCAAACAGCTCTTCATACAACTTTTTTAAACCCTCTGCATTTTGAGTGATTAAAAAATATGGACTTACTTGAAATTTCATGTTTTTTCCTCCTTAGATTTGTTATAAATAGAGTATATACTTAATTAGTGTCATCTATTGACACTAAAAGGAGAATAATAATGAAAAAATCTGTTAGATTATATAATATGATTGAATATTGTAATGAAAATAGGAACTTCAAATTAAATGATTTAATGTCAGAATTTAATATTTCTCGTAGTACCGCTTTAAGGGATATAAAAGAAATTGAAGCATTAGGAGTACCTTTATATAGTAATCCAGGGAAAAATGGTGGTTATACGATCATAGGTAATCGAGACCAAACGAAAATAGCAATCTCAGATGAAGAGTTGAAAGCTTTAGTATTTACACTTTCGAGTATTTCAAATGTGAGTAATCTACCTTTTCAAACAGAATATCAAGAAATATTAAAAAAATTATATAATAACTCGAATAAAAAAGAGTTAATAAACCAATATAATGATCTATTTCAATATTTTAATGAAGATAAGTATCAGTTCAAAAGTTATAAGTTATTTAATGAAATCATTAGATTGATAATTGAGAATAAGTCTTTTGAAACCTGTTATTCACAAAACTATATTAAAGAACAATATAAAGGTATTGGCATTATGTATAAAAATCATCAATGGTATTTTGTTGTAGCTAATATAGAATCAAAGTTAGTGAATCTATTAAATATTTCGAAAATAAAAGAACTATATGAAATGGGAGAGACTCAAGAGTGTAATGATATAACTATGCAGAATTTTCAACAGTTCATGGTTAAAAATGAAACAGCTATTGATATTCTTATTAGAAGCAATGTTATGGGATTGAATATCTTGAAAGGCTACCTGTGGAGTGACTATATGATTGAAAATATTGACGAAGAGACATATTTATTTAAATCAAAAGTGAACGCGAAAGATATAGATTTTATAGCTAAGTTAATTGTCACAGGTGGTGTCAATGTAAAAGTAGAGACCCCTAATAGTTTGAAAAATGCTGTTAAAGTTGAATTAACTAAAATAATAAACATGTATTAATAGTAATTTAATCATAATTGTAATAACAAAAAGATGACAACATTAAACAATTTAAATTTATACAAAAAAGCATTACCAAATTTAAAATTGGGTAGTGGTAGTGCTACAGCATACATAAATAGTTATAATTAAATAAAGATGGGTCAATGAAGGTGAATTAAGTGAATAAAAATATTACAGCTCTAAAATCTACTGAAAATACTACATATATGCAGTATACGGTTCATATCGATGATCAAATTATAAATAATATAAAAGAGTGTACCAAAAAGTTTAAAATTTTGCCTATGGAAGATAAAATTCCATTATCACCGTTGTTACAACCAGAATATGCAGGAGAGGTACAAGATTTTATTAGTACATATGAGCAGTTTATGATTAATTTTGGTAAAGTAATATTGGATAGTCAAGGCATAAAAATACAGTTTGAAAGTGAATCATTAAGTAGTATTCAACGAGGCATTCAAGAACATTGTTACTTAAATGAGCGAACAAATGACATTGATGTGACTAAAGAATGGTATTTATGCAAATTTTCAAATCAAATATTAGAAGAGGATAAAAATCAATTGTATAATGCTTTAAAGCAACTCATGAATGATTCTAAAAATAAAAAGCAAGCTTTTCAAGAGGTGTTTAAGGTTCATATTGATATTTATCTCTACAATAAAGAAAAATCTGAATATAAGTATCAAGTATCTAGTTATTTCAATCTTGTAAAAGAAAATCCTAAAATAACTTATAAAAAAAGACATTTACAAGAGAAACAAGGTGTCAAGGGTACAACTTTCACGAACAAATTAAAATTATTGAACAAAATGTATGGTGTAGATGTTGCAAAATATCAGCCATTTTATAATTCTAATAATCCTGAATATGAAAGAGGTCAATTTGGTGAAAGATACATTTCTCAAAGATCTAACTATGAATTTAATAGACTTCAATATCAAATTATAGATATGTTATCGAAAATACTTGATAAGCATCCATTACCAAAGTCAGATAATAATTATAAACATATTCCAACTATTGAAAAAGCAATATTAAGTGGGGATTCTCATAGTTTTTATGAGTATTTTGAAGATATAATGAAAGAAATTATAAGTATGGAAAATTCTTCTTTAAAGGAAAAATTATTGACTGATTTTACATATCAATCTCAATGTAGATGGTACTCTGAAAGTGAAAAATTAAAATTGCAACTTGAAAGTTTTATGCATAAAGTTTTGGAGAGCAATTATTATGAGGGTAACAAATTATATAGAATGTTGTCTCATGCAATTGAAGAAACAATCAATGAGGCTGATGAAGATAAGGTTCATTTCAATTATTTTAAAGATTATTTTTTGACAGACGGTGGGGTGAAGAATTGGGAGCAGATTAGCGAGAAAATTACTGAATTCAATGGTAAAGTTATTAACGATATCCAAAATGAATATAATAAGATTCAATTTAATAACGCAAATCGAAATCAGAAACTAAACTTTAATTATTTATACCATTGCTTTGAGTTTAGTAATAACTTAGTAAAAGCAAGGGTAAATGGAAATAGAGGTTACATTTTATATTTTGTAGATAAATATAAAATAAAAATGCCCTTTTTGGATCAATTATTAATCAATTATTTGAATCAAGAAATAGGTCAGGAAAGTATTAATTATAATATGCAAACATTGTTTGAAAAAGAAAGATATGATAGAAGTAGTACCATTGAAAAATTAGTAGCAACAAGCAAATTTAAGTATGAAAAAGATGATTCAGATTTATTCAAACAACTTTTCAATGATGTTGAAAATTCAATAGACAGATTAGGTATTTACTTACTAAATAATGGTATAAATTCGAATGATGAAAATGCAAGATATTATAGATCGTTTTTAAAGGAACTTAGTAGAATAAAAAGTAAATTAACGCCATTTTCTCTTGAAATAAGTAAGTCTAGCGGAAGAGAGCAACATTATCCTGATGATGCTATTGATGATAAAGATGAGAGAAGAAAAAATAAAGAAGAAACATATCATGCTTTTGATGATAAAAGCGATATTGACTCCAAATTAAAGAATAAAATAAATGTTTCTATCGATAATTTATTGTCAGTTAAAATTAAGAGCAATTTGTATGATATTAGTCCAAATACAAAAAAACAATAACTATAATGAGCCAACTCAAGAATGAGTTGGCTTTTTAATTGTAATTTTACGCTTCCATTACAGGAATCAATGTTATGGAAGCCATTAAGCAATTAATTTGAGTCATTTATAGTATAGGTACAACGTTGTGATGTTCACATGATAATCAGCCCGGGAGATTATTGTGTAATAACTTATAGAAGGAGCAAATCACCATGTATCAAGCAAATATACGTGATTTAATTACAAAATTGCCTCAAAGCAATAAAACAGAACACTTTTTAATGAACAAATTTTCAAATCAAGATAAAGTTCAGCAGCTACAAAGACAAATTAGCCAACAGCTAGATCAACAATATAATGAGCTTTTGGCTAATGAAAAAGCTAAGCTAGACCAATACGTGGAAGTACACCATAATTTAGAACCATTAAAGAAAGAGATTGAATCAGAATCTATTAACCTTGATACCGATAAATTACCTGATATCAAAGCGACAATGCTTGAAAAGGCTAAGAACGATGAACATTTTGATAAAATCGAACAGCTATTTGATAGATTAGATCAGTCATTAAATGGTACGAATCGATTATATACGCAATTATCGTTGATTGGCACACGAACACATCGGATCACAACGAAAAGATTTAATGTTCAAGGCTTGCCTAAATTAGTCCAACAAATGATTTTACCTTCGCAATTTAAAAAGGTTTATACAATAGATTTTAAATCATTCGAACCATCAGTTGCTGCGTATATGACACAAGACGAACAACTGATTGACTACTTGAATCATGAAGAAGGGTTATACGATGCATTACTGAGAGACTTATCTTTGTCAAAAGAGAAGCGCGTGAGTGTGAAACGTGCATTTATAGGGTCATTTCTTTTTGGCGGTCGTTATAGTAGCTCTAAATTCAAAATCAATCAAGAGGTTAGTGAAATTAACTGGCTACAAGTAATGAGCAAATTCAAGAAGGTCATTGAATTTAAGGAGCAAGTCGAAAAATATAAAACAATGCCTACGCCTTACGGCATTGAACATGATATGAGCGCATTTCAAGGTAGTAGTATTATGGCAATTTATGTACAAACGGTAGCAAGCTATATTTTCAAGCACATTTTGTTGGAAGTGTACAAAGCACAGTGCGAAAAAAAAACGTTCAAGATTATAGTGCCGATACACGATGCGATTATGATTGAATGTAATGATAAGGGGATTGCACAAAATGTAGCACAGCTCATGAAAGATACAGCTAATCAACTGTTTAATGGTGAATTTGCACATGTGACAGTGGAAGCTTTAGGAGGTATAGACAATGAATAATGATAGAGGAAAAAGTCTTCAAATTCCCCAAAGTACATTGTTAAAAGAAGGATCTATATACGTTGCTACGTTACATTCTGTGTACGAGAAGAACTTCTCAGGTGATATTAAACATCAGTTTACGTATGAAGTAGAACTTAACCAAGAAACGCACTATGTAAATCGCAATATTACCGTAAAATCTATGAGTCACCAATTATCAATTGCTGATTGGATTAAACGTCACAGTAACTATAACGTAAACCACATTAATTATGATCCATACATTGATCGAAAACATTTGGTCCTTGTAGGGCAATATAACGGAAATTATTATATTCAAGATGTAGCACCATTAGATGAATTTGGAGGGGTATTGTAATGAATCATATTTTAGAAATGTTAATAAAATTATTAAAAGTGGGTATGGAGGCAATCGACCGTAAAGGTCTGATTGCCATCCTAACAAGTAGTATTGGAAATGATGAAATGGATGATTCTGAACAAGCTGTAATGGTGTATAACGAGCTTATCGATAAGCTACAGCTTAACATTCCTAAAGATGTCGACTATAGACCTAACATATACAGTTATTTTGGTATTCAAAAAAAGCCAAATGACACAATATTAGTGGAAATGATGATATGTATTTTTCATATCAAGCGTTTTGATTCAGAGTTGTTTGTTTTCAAAGATAAAGGTTGGCAAAAGGTAAGTGAAGATGAATTGCAAGGGTTGATATCTAAAATGATACAAGTGTTGCTAGTTGATTATAAACCTTCACTAAGTACTTTGAAAAACGTAGTAGATGGCATACAGAAATCAACGGACATAGAAAAACTTGTTGAGCATAGACAGTACATTGGTTGTGGACGAAATATGTTCAATCTAAAGACCTTTAAAGTGGTTGATAATGACCTTGAAATATTCCCTAAAACACGCTTAGATTTGGAATTAGATATAAATGACACGATTACGGACAAGATACCCCCGAATTTCAAACAATATATGTTAGAGTTGGCGAATTATGACCATGATTTACAATATTTCCTTTTCCAACATATGGCAGTGTTATTGACGGCAGATACTAAACTACGTCGTGGACTTTTTTTGTATGGAACTGCAAAAAATGGGAAATCGGTCTATATTAAATTAGTTAAGTCATTCTTTTATAGTAATGATATCGTATCTAAAACACTTAATGAACTTGGCGGGCGTTTCGATAAGGAAAGTCTAATTGGTAAACGAATTATGGCAAGTGATGAAGTGGGGAAAGCTAATATTGATGAAGCAACTGTGAATGATTTCAAAAAATTACTATCTGTTGAACCAATTCATGCTGACCGTAAAGGAAGAACGCAAGTAGAAGTTACTTTAGATTTAAAACTCATTTTTAATACGAATGCTGTACTCAATTTTCCATCATCACATGCAAAAGCATTAGAGCGTAGAATTGCTGTTATTCCATGTGAATATTATGTTGAAAAAGCTGACCCTGACTTAATTGAAAAGTTACAGGATGAAAAGAAAGAAATCTTTCTTTACTTGATGTATGTGTATAAGCAAATTGTAAAAAATGATATCGAGTACCTCCAAAATGATCGTGTTACTGAAATTTCTCATGATTGGTTAAATTTTGGATATGAATTTGTTTCTAGTAAATCAGCAAATATTGCACATCAGAAAGCGTGTATTAATTTACTCAGAAAACTTATAGAAATCAAACCAGGGTCACGTATCAAAGTGTCTAGGCTAAATGAGGTTATTAGAGATGAAATTAAAGTAAGCTCTCAAGTTATTAATGATTTGGTTCAAGCTAACTTTAATGTACAAAGTAGACTAAATAATGGTTATAAGTATTGGGTCGATTTAGGATGGAAAGAAACTGATAAAAAAGATGACATGATTTCATTCGATAAAAATGAGAATGTAACAGATGATGAATTCTTATACGAAGATGATTTGAACTTAGGTTGGGAGGACTTTGACGATGAATAATGAACAAATTGAAGCATTTGTAGAAGTGCTTGTGCCTATCATAGAAGAACGTATCAATAAAGGTAAGTAATCTAATTACGTACTACAGGCAGTTGCCTGTAGTACTCATATGATTAAGTGGTAAAAGTGATAAAAATGAAACGAAATTATAAATATATATTATCTATATGTTGTTACAAGACCGATGGTCTGTAGCAATAATCTAATAAAAGGAGCGGTATGATATGAAGGGTAAAATTGCACTTTATTCACGTGTTAGTACGTCTGAGCAGTCAGAACATGGTTATTCTGAAAAGGAGCAGGAACAACTACTCATCAAAGAAGTTATGAAAAATTTCCCAGGTTATGACTATGAGACATATACTGACTCAGGCATTTCAGGTAAAAATATTGAAGGTCGTCCGGCAATGAAACGTCTATTACAAGATGTTAAGGATAATAAAATCGAAATGGTATTAAGTTGGAAATTGAATCGTATTTCTCGCTCAATGAGAGACGTGTTTAATATTATTCATGAATTCAAAGAACATGACGTAGGGTATAAATCGATTTCTGAGAATATTGATACATCCAATGCTTCTGGAGAAGTACTCGTTACAATGTTTGGACTAATAGGATCTATAGAACGCCAGACTTTGATTTCCAATGTGAAACTTTCTATGAATGCTAAGGCAAGGAGCGGAGAGGCAATCACCGGTCGTGTTTTAGGCTACAAATTATCACTTAATCCATTGACACAGAAAAATGATTTAGTTATTGATGAAAATGAAGCTCATATTGTACGGGAAATCTTTGATTTATATTTGAATCACAATAAAGGATTTAAAGCAATCACGACAATTCTAAATCAAAAAGGATATCGTACCATTAATCAAAAACCATTTTCAGTGTTTGGCGTGAAATACATTTTGAATAATCCAGTCTATAAAGGCTATGTCAGATTCAATAATCATCAAAATTGGGCTGTTCAGCGAAGAAGTGGTAAAAGTGATAAAAATGATGTGATATTGGTCAAAGGTAAGCATGAAGCCATTATAAGTGAAGATGTATTTGATCAAGTTCATGAGAAACTAGCTTCTAAAAGTTTTAAACCGGGTCGACCTATTGGTGGAGATTTCTACTTACGTGGCCTTATTAAATGCCCAGAATGCGGAAATAATATGGTATGTCGACGGACGTATTATAAAACGAAAAAGTCCAAAGAACGCACAATCAAACGCTATTACATTTGTTCATTATTCAATCGCTCAGGAAGTTCTGCCTGTCATAGTAATGCGATTAATGCTGAAGTCGTCGAACGCGTAATCAATGTTCATTTGAATCGTATTCTTTCACAACCTAATGTTATTAAGCAGATTGCGTCAAGTGTGATAGAAGAACTGAAACAAAAGCATAGTAAACAAACAGAAATAAAATATGATATTGATAGTCTAGAAAAACAAAAAGCAAAAGTTAAAACACAACAAGAACGATTATTGGAATTGTTCTTAGATGATGAAATGGATAGCGAAATGTTAAAAGCTAAACAAAGTGAAATGAATCAACAGTTAGAAGTATTAGACCAACAAATTAAAGAAGCAAAACAAGCAAATCAATCACAGGATGATATACCCAATTTTGATAAGTTAAAAGCACGACTCATTTTGATGATAACACGATTCAGTGTGTACTTAAGAAAGGCTACACCCGAAGCTAAAAATCAACTTATGAAAATGTTAATTGATTCAATTGAAATTACGACAGATAAACAAGTAAAACTTGTAAGGTATAAAATTGATGAAAGTCTTATCCCTCAATCTTTGAAAAAAGATTGGGGGTCTTTTTTTATGCCCAAATTCCAATTTGAAATATATGGTCAAAATGATTATTTCATCGACCAAATTACCACTTTTACCACTTAATCATATTAGTGATAGAAGTGAGGGAAATGAACTGAATATCAGATATATATTATAAAAATGATGTGATAAATGTGTGCATCAATCAAATACACTAGGAGGTCATAATTATGACATTGGAACAACAAGTCAAAAACTATATTACGAATCTATTCAAATTACCCAAAGACGAGGTGTGGGACTGTGAAGCAATTGATGAAGTTGCTGATAATATCATACCTGATCAATATGTAAGACTCGGGTCAAAGAAGTATTGGATATGTTAGAAACAAGCAATAAAAAGGTTAGCATTCTGACAAATCCTCAAACAAATGAGATGATGCACCCGTTGAATCTCTTTGCCAGAAAAGCATGGACAATCAAATCATTAAAGGAAATGAAAATAAATAATTTATGACACTTTCTTATTAGTTAGTTATTTTAAAAAGTCTTTATTATCAAAATAAATATAGAGAAGTTTTGTAAATTTGATATATAATGATAACAAACGAAGTGTAAATGCATCGCTTATTATATCATTAGTGATATTATTGGTAATTTTATTAGCAGTAGGATTAGATACAGCAAGTCATATGTATCAGGTTGATTGAAGATATGTAGACCTCTAAAAAGTCTAGCAGCAGTTTATTATATCGTCGTAGTTTGGGGTTACTAATTTAAAATAATAAGGGGAGATAAAATGAAAAATTTATTAATGGTCTTAGCATCAGTAGCTTTATTAGCAGTTATCTTAGCGGCAGGAGTATTTGGATATAAGAGTTTTACAGATATTAATAATAGTAAAGAAGATAAGAACGGAGAGGAAGTAAAATCAAATAAAGAAAAAGAGTCTAAAAAAGAAGCAAAAAAAGAGCAAAAAAATGAAGAACAGAATGTTGAAGAATCAACTGAATTAGCACAAGAACAAACTGTAGAGAAAAATAAAGAACTAGATGTAAATGCGGAAATTGCTAAAGCAGATAAAGATGGTGACGGTGTTGCAACAAGAGATGAAATGACACCAGAATTATGGGAATTAACCAGACAAGGAAAGTTCCAACCAACTTCTCGTGAAATATATTATCAAGATCCAAACGCAAGTGAAAAAGATGATGAGCCAGTAACAGATAATGAAGTTAACAATATTGATGATGAAGAAGAACGTGGAGATGTAGGTATGGACATGGAGCAACAACAAAGAAACATTGATGCTCTTAAGGAATCAGAATAAAATAATAAGGAAAGTAATTATTTAAAATATCAATGATGATAAACATCCTAAATGCCCTTTATGAAAAATATTATGGATGCCGACTTGATTTTATTAGCTTGAAGAACAAATCAAAACGTCTCAACAATCTAATCTAGAAGAAACAAAAGTACCAGACTTTGATAAGTTGAAGAGTCGTCTAAATTTGATAATAAGTCGTTTTAGTGTTTATTTAAGAGAAGCAAATCCTGAAGCAAAAAATCAGCTTATGAAGTTGTTGATTGATTCTGTTGAAATTACTACAGATAAAAAAGTGAAGCTCATACGGTATAAAATTGATGAAAGTCTTATCCCTCAATCTTTGAAAAAAGATTAAGGGTCTTTTTTTATGCCTAAATTTAACTTTGTGATAAATGTCGCAAATAAAAATAGGATTGAAAATTTATCACTTTTACCACTTTTTTAGAGTGACAAAAGTGGAGGAATTTTGAAATATTTTATAAATATATATTTTATTTATGGAGTACACATTATTAATTAAGGAGGTCATTATAATGACGCTAAGCAAACAACTTAAAACGTATATTACTGAACGATTTAAATTAAATTATCAAGAAACTTGGGCTTGTGAAACCGTAGATGCGGTGGCTGAAGATGTATTACCTGAAAAATATATTAAAAATAGTCCACTTGAAAATAAAATTTTAAATACTTTTACCTATTACAATGATGAATTACATGAAATTAGCATTTACCCTTTTTTATGTTATCTAGATAAGGAATTAGTAGCAATAGGTTATTTAGATAATTTTGATTTAGACTTTATATTTTTAAATGACACTCATCAAGTCATTATTGATGAACGCTACTTGTTACAAAAAGGGGGCGAGTAATTATGAACTGGATCAAGGTCGCTCAACTATCTGTCACAGTTATCAATGAATTAATTGAGATTATGAAAGAAAAACAAAATGGAGGGGAATAGTATGAACATCAATCGATACATTACACGAGGGATTAGTGAACACATATCTCTAGACCTTCAAATTTTACTTTGGAATATGGTAAAAGAACGGGACAATCAACCTCATACAGATTATCTACACATTTTTAGACTGCAGGAAGATGAGAATATACTCTCAATCACACATGAACAAGAACAACCCGCATACAAATTGGAATATCACTATATAAACTATGTAAAAAATCAAAAAGCAATACCTAAGAAAGTCTACGTCATCCGAGAAGATGATGTAGACGTTTTTTATTATGTCATGCTTTTACCTGAAGAATATTAAAAGGAGTGAAGATGATGAATACAATCAAAAGTACGATACACACAGAAGCGATTTTTAGCGATGATGAACAACACCGCTACTTACTCAAGAAAATTTGGGATGAAAAGAAACCTGTTTGTACGGTGATAACCATGTATCCTCATTTAGATGGCGTATTATCACTCGATCTTACGACTGTTCTTATCCTCAATCAATTAGCGAACTCTGAACAATATGGCGCTGTATATCTTGTAAATCTATTCTCTAATATTAAAACCCCAGAGAATCTTAAACATATTAAAGAACCTTATGATAAACACAGCGACATTCATTTAATGAAAGCTATAAGTGAAAGTGACACAGTGATTTTAGCCTATGGTGCTTATGCGAAGCGTCCCGTTGTTGTCGAACGCGTTGAGCAAGTGATGGAAATGTTAAAACCTCATAAAAAGAAAGTAAAAAAGCTCATAAATCCAGCAACGAATGAAATTATGCATCCGCTTAATCCTAAAGCGCGTCAAAAATGGACATTGAAATAAAGGAGGATTATCTATGAACCATGAAACTAAACAATCAGATTGGCGAACGGTTGCTAATTGTTTAGAATCGAAAAATTATATATCGATTGTAAAAGGATTAGTACATCATTTCACAGCGATTGAAGATGAAGAAATACTTGATAAAATCTATGAAGATTTTATGAATGATGACTCTATTACAACGGTCCTTAACAATGATTTACAAGATATTATTAATTATTACCTATCAAAATAAAAATATATTACTTTTAATAAAATTAGAGCATCCTTCACTTTGCGGTGAGGGATGCTCTTTTAGTTTATTTTTTATTGATTACTCGCCATAAGTTCTGCTTGTTCTACGACCTGCTCTACAGCCATTTTTTGTAAATCTGGCGGATAGCCATATTTCTTAAGCAATCGTCTAACAGCTACACGCATTTTAGCTTTTGCGCTATCACGTTTAGACCAATCAACACTCATGTTTTCTTTCACTGTTTTAGTTAGCTCGTGAGCAATCGCACGTAGTTCTTTGTCTTCCATCGCTTTTTTCGCTGTTTCATGTGAAACTAAAGCATCGTAAAACGCAATCTCATCCGAATTTAGGCCTAATTCATTTCCTCGTTGTTGTTCTTGTTTAATATCTTTGGCAAGTTGAATGAGTTCTTCAATCACTTTTGATGTTTCAATGGAACGACTATTATATTTATTAATCGAATTTCCTAACATCTCAGAGAAGCGCTTAGATACTGTCGCATTCGTTTTCATTAATGATTTAACTTGCCCTTTGAGTAATCGATTTAATAATTCTACCGCAACATTTTTTTGTTTCAATCCTTCGACATCTTTTAAGAAATCATCAGATAGGATTGATAAATCGGGTTGTTCAAGACCTAGCGTTTGATAAACATCAATGACATCTTCAGTCACAACAGATTGTGACACAAGTTGATTAATCTCTGCTTCAACTTCTGCAGGTGTTTTACGTGTTTTTCCTTCTTTTGGCGGTTGTAACAATTTAACAAGTCCTGCTTTAACCGCTTTAAAGAAGGCAATTTCATCATTGAGTTCTTGGGCTGTAGGTTCAGTCGCACAAAGCGCAAAGGCTTTACCTAACTCTGTGACCGTTTTAATAAAACGTTGACGTTCATCTTCACCTAAACCAATCACATAATCCATCGTATTCGATATTGTATAATAACGTTCCGATTTTTTCTCTGAATTAAATTTAGAATAATCAAGATTATATAACATATCTTGAATCACATCATACTTCAATAACATCAATTCAACCGCTTTATCTGTATCTATTGCCGTTTGAGCTTGATCAGATTCTGTATATTCTTTAAGAGCTTCTTTTAAGCTTTCGGCGATACCCACATAATCGACAATTAATCCACCCGGCTTATCTTTAAACACTCGATTAACTCGAGCAATTGCTTGCATCAAATTATGCCCTTTCATTGGTTTATCAATATACATGGTATGCATAGAAGGAACATCAAACCCTGTGAGCCACATATCTCGAACAATCACGAGTTGTAATTCATCATTCACATCTTTCATACGTTTTTCTAATACACTACGACGTTTTTTAGGACCAATATGTCTTTGGAAAGAAGTTGGGTCACTAGATGAACCTGTCATCACTACTTTGATGACCCCTTTATCATCATCATCTGAATGCCATTCTGGTTTTAGACGAATGATTTCATCATATAAATCAACAGCAATTCGACGACTCATCGTTACAATCATTCCTTTACCTTTCATCGCTTGTTGACGTGTTTCAAAGTGTTGGATGATATCTTTGGCTAGGGCTTCTACACGAGGTTTTGCGCCTGCTAAAGCTTCAATACGGGACCATTTTGATTTTAAACGCTGTTTTACATCCTCTTCTTGATCTTCAGTAATGTCATTATACGCTTCATCTAAATCTAAACTTTGAGGTAGATTTAATGGAATTACACGACTTTCATAGTAAATTTTAACCGTACTTCCATCAGCTACGGCTTGTGTCATATCATAAACATCGATATAGTTTCCGAAAACCATTTGCGTATTTTTATCCGTTGAAGCTACGGGTGTGCCTGTAAATCCTACGAATGTTGCATTCGGTAAAGCATCTCTTAAATATTTGGCATAACCATATTTAATGCCTTCACCTTTATCATCATATTTAGCGTTAAAGCCATATTGTGTACGATGTGCTTCATCTGCCATGACAATCACATTTTTACGTTCAGTTAGGGCAGCCATGGTCGTTTCATTTTGTTCAGGTTCAAATTTTTGCATTGTTGTAAATACAATACCACCCGACTCAACAGATAATAACGATTTTAATTCTTTACGTGTTTCAGCTTGTTTTGGTGTTTGTCTTAATAATCCTTTACCAGATCGACCTTTTGATTTAACAAACGTACTGTACAGCTGGTTATCTAAATCATTACGATCCGTCACGATGACTAAGGTAGGATTATTAAGCATTTGAATTAATTTTCCTGAGAAAAAGACCATAGTCAAACTTTTACCAGACCCTTGGGTATGCCAAATAACGCCTCCTTTTCCATCACCTTGCCCAGATGAAGCTAATAAAGCTCTGTCAACCGCTTTATTAACGGCATAGTATTGATGATACGCTGCTAGAATTTTACTGATATGTCCTTTGCCATCATCTTGGAATAAGACAAAATAGCGAATTAAATCAAGTAAAGTTTCTGGATTCAACATGCCATGTATGAGTATGTCTAAGCTAGATAAACTTGATGATGATTCAGTTTCTCCATCTTTAGAACGCCAAGTCATAAAACGATCATAATTTGCGGTTAGGGAGCCCCCCTTTGTATTAATACCATCACTTGTAATAAGTACTTCATTAAATGTAAATAATTGTGGAATACGCATCTTATACGTTTCTAATTGATGATAACCGTCTTCGACGCCTACAGTTTCATTAGTTGAATTTTTAAGTTCAATGACAACGATAGGTAAGCCATTGATAAAGAGTACAATATCGGGACGTTTTGTATAGTCTCCATTAACGACCGTGAATTGATTGACTGCTAAAAAATCATTGTTTTGTGGATGTTCAAAATCAACGATTTTAACAATTTCTACTACCGATTGTCCTTCGTCATCATAGTCTTCGATTTCAATACCATTAATCAAATTTTCATGAAAGGTAAGGTTATTTTCTAAAAGATTGGGCGACTTCTCTAAAATTAATTCATGCATCGCTTTTTCAATAAAACGAGGATGGATGTCTGAGTTGATTTTTCTTAATGCTTTCTCTAAACGTTCATGAAGGACAACTTCTTTATCACTTTTACGTTCTGGCGCTAGACCTGTCATACTAATCTCATTACCTTTTTTATAGTCGTAGCCTAGTGATTGTAACCATTCTAATGCGACTTGTTCTAAATCATCTTCATTAAATTGAAAGTTCATCCGTATTCACCTCAACATCATCAGATATTTCTAGTTCTCCAGACATTAGTTTAGGGAGAAGAGTATCTCGTAATTTTACTAAATTATTAGTTTCTTTATTAAGATTACTAATATTTTTAAAAAGATTTAAATGAATTTGATTTGCTTTTAATAACATTGGATGATTTAAGTTAGGTAAAGCAATTTTAAAATTTTCAAATACTTTCTTAGTGTAAAATTCTCTAGCAGAACCTGATGTTTGATTACTTACATTTTTATTTATTATTTTTATTATATTATAAATTAAAGGATTATTTATATTTGAATTGAGAGTTCTAAATCTCCACATATTTTGATTTTGTAAAGATGGTAAATTAGATTCTGTAATAATACCTATATTACCTATAGATCCCCCAACTGTTACTAATAAAGTATCAAAAATTTCCAATGAATATTTATTATATTTTGATATATTTATATAATCATTAGAAACAAATTTTAAATTACTCATCTCAATTAAGCAGCTAGTCTTAGATATATTTAAAGTTCTTAAGACTGATAATTTACTACTGTAAATATATTCACTTGATTTAAATGCGTATCCTGTTCTAATATCTGTTATATTTTTTAATGCATTAACATTCCAATTTAAAGGTATTTTACCTAACTCACTATCAACCATTTCTCCACCACTAGATTTATAAGGATTACCATTTTCATCTGGAAATTCAAAATCTACAAACCAGCGTTTGAATAGTGTTTGCGACAGTTCTTCAAGGTTTGCTATGATTTTTTGATTTAGCTCAATTTTTTTATCTAAATTAGATAATATTGTTCCAATATGTTTTTGTTGCTTTTCATTAGGTATATTTACAATAAAATTTTCTAAAGTTTTTTTGTTTACGGAACTAAAAATAGTTCCTGTTGCTTGAGATTCCAATTCATTAATTTTTGACTTCAATAAATAAAATAAAAATTCTTGATTATTATTTATTGATCTTATTGCACATAGTCCCCGACCAATACATAGATCGACAGGTGCTATATTTATATCTCCCACCGGAGCCCTAACTGAAAATAAAATATCATTAGCATTAGCTAATTTAGTAACTTTTTTTGTATAAGTATCAATAACTGGATAAATGTGCTGAAAAGTTCTATTTCCTTGTAAAAATGGTGTACCATCAATTTCACTATAAAATTCTGATTTAGGAGATTGCCCCATAGTTATAATAGATATCTCACCTAATTTAACCTTTTTAAACTCCATAACCTAACCCCTCCAGTGATTTACGGATTTGGTCTTCAAGTTCTTTTGATTTAGCAAATTGTTCACTTAATTCAGAAGTAATGCGTTCCATTTTTTGTTCAAATGGTTCTTCATCCTCTTCAACATCGGCTAAACCGACATAACGTCCAGGTGTCAAAATATATTCGTTATTTTTAACTTCTTCCACCTTAGCTACTTTACAAAATCCAGCTATATCTTCGTATGATTTATCGTTTGTACCTCTCCAAGCATGATATGTTTGTGTTACTTTTTGAATATCTTGATCTGAAAATTCTTTTAATGTTCTAGTTACCATACGACCGATTTCACGAGCATCAATAAATAAAATTTCATTTTTACGTTCTTTTTTACCAATTTGACCTTTATTATTACTAATGAACCAAAGACATACAGGTATTTGTGTTGAATAAAAGAGTTGACCAGGTAAAGTAACAATACATTCCACTAAATCTTGTTCAATAAGATTTTTACGAATTTCTAATTCATCTTTTCCACTTGTAGACATTGATCCATTGGCTAATACAAATCCTGCTGTACCATTAGGTGCTAATTTTGAAATCATATGTTCAATCCATGCATAGTTGGCATTACCTTTTGGAGGTATTCCAAATTGCCAACGATAATCATCAAGTAATCGTTCTTGTCCCCAATCACTTGCATTAAAAGGAGGATTGGCTAATATGTAATCTGCCTTTAATCCTTTATGTAGATCGTTATGGAATGTATCAGCATTTCGTTCACCTAAGTCATTATCAATACCACGGATAGCTAAGTTCATTTTTGCTAATTTCCAAGTCGTAGGGTTAGATTCTTGTCCGTAAATCGCAATATCGTCTAATCGACCTTGATGTTTCTCAACGAAGCGTTCACTTTGTACAAACATCCCACCTGAACCGCAACATGGATCGTAAATACGACCTTTATAAGGCTCAATCATCTCAACTAATAATTTTACAATTGATGATGGTGTATAGAACTCTCCGGCATTTTTACCTTCGGCACTTGCAAACTTAGCAATAAAGTATTCATACACTCGGCCCAATACATCTTGTTTACGACTTTCAGTATCGCCAACCTTAAATGTAAATAAATCAATAATGTCACCTAATTTTTCTTTATCTAACGCAGGTCGTGCATATTCTTTTGGTAACACACCTTTTAATGATTCATTTTCATTTTCAATTGCAATCATGGCTTTATCAATTATTTGTCCAATTTCTGGTTTTTTCGCATTATCATTGATATATTGCCATCTTGCTTCTTTTGGTACCCAGAAAATATTTTCCGCTAAGTATTCATCTTGATCTTCTTCGTCAGCATAAGGATCTTGCTTCAATTCTTCATACTTTTCTTCAAAAGAATCTGATACATATTTTAAAAATATTAAACCTAATGCTACATTTTTATACTCAGCAGCATCCATGCTTCCTCTTAATTTATCTGCAGCTTGCCATAGTTTTTCTTCAAATCCAATAGTTGCCATTTAATAATTCCTTTCAAATTATTCTTAGCTTAAATATAGCAAAATATTGAATTTTGATGTACATAATCTAATTGATTTTATAAAAAATAACAAATAGACTAAAAATATTAATTAGATTATTATTAAATAAAAGTGGAAAAATGGAGCGGTGTCGTAATATTGCTCTTATAAAATATAACTAGGTGGAATTATGAAAAATTTTAAAGTTCAAGAAGCTAAAGAAACTCCATTAAGTGCTCAAAATGCAAATGTATTCATTAAATGTGTTAAAAAATATAATTGGCTTAAAGACATAATAATAAATGGTTATTTCCAATTTAGGTATGTAACTGAAGAAGTAGAATATTTAAATATAGAGACTACTGACTTAAGTGGAAAGAGAATTCCTATCGAAGACATTACGTTTCCAATGTTATGTTTTTGTGATATACCATTAAATCAATTAAAAGATCATAATAAATGGTATGGAGACTATGCGATATGTATGAAAAAATCTTGGGGAGTAAACAAAAACCTACAGCCATTGCATTATGTATCGAATACTAGTGAGTATATTAAAATGTATCAAGAAGTGTTTAATAATATAGTTAATAAACCAGACACTGATGAAAAAGTATATGAATTTATATTCGCTTCATTATTTTTCTTAAAACATTTTAAAGGAAGCCAATATTGTGAAAAAACTGATAAAATAGAAGAGAAAATATTCATGGATGAACAAGAATGGAGAAGTATAAAATTAGTTGATGAAGATTTAGATCCTTTTTACATCAATGAAAATAGTGACTCTAAAAGAAATTATTATAATGAAGCTTTAACAAAATTATCAAGTAATAAATTAGAATTTAATTGTGAAGATATTAGGTACATTATTGTTGAAAAAGAAGAGGACGTTATTCAGCTAATAAATGATATTAATTGCTCTAATTACGATGATCAAGAAAAAAGCTTACTCATTTCAAAAATAAGTGTCTTAAATCACTTAAGAGAGGATTTTATGTAATGCTTAGTAAAAAACAAATTAAAAAAACTTTAAACAGCGATAAAATGCCGTCATTAATTGTTAATGAATTAGATAGAGAATTGCAGAATAAATTGAAAAAACAATATCCAAGTAAAGAAGAATTAATTAAAGAATTGAAGTATGACGCAGTTAATGAGAATTCTGCAGTATTAAAAAATGAATTGACGAGTAAACTAAAATTCAAACTTAAGGATTATCAAAATTCAAATGAATTTTTATTTTACTTAAAAAATAGTCAAAAGATGATTGAAATACATGATTATAAAATGGAGCAATTTTTTGAAGATATACCTCTTGAAGATAGTGATGTTTATAAATCTATTGCGAATAATGAAGATACAGAAACATATATAATAATGAAAGCTCCAGAATTTAATGAAGAAGATAAACTAAATATATCAATTAAAGTTGATGGGAAATTTAAAGAATTAGATTTTTATAGAAAAGCATATGATAGTAAAAAAGAAATGAAATATTTATATCGGGACCGATATATAAAGATATCCATGTTAATAGAAAAAAATTTAGAATATATTAGTTGGGGATTTCATCATCTTTTTAATGAAAATAAAGGGGAGGTAAATACAACTAATATAATTGATACTTATAAAATGTTAATAGCGCTAGCTAGTGGCGAAATGTATACAGCAAATAAGATAAAATTTAATAATGATTCAGCAAGTAAAAATAAAGAAATCTTAGAATCTTTAAACAAAGATTTAAAATTATTTGAAATTATTCATGAATTTCAAAATTCGTTGGATAAAGAATTTAAGATATCCACCCCGTTTAATTCTAAAGAAATTATAGAAGGAGTAAAAACCTACTTTTTATTATATAAACAAAAACTAATATTGGAAGAAAAGCGTTTAGAAAGTTTACTAATCAAAACATCTTCCTTCGATTTAGAAGATATAAAAGGAAAAAAATTCACCTTAATTCAAGAGGAAGAAGTAACAAAAACTATTTTTACTCAAAAAATCTCTTACACACAATATCAATGTTATTATCAAGTAAAATCCTCAGACTATGAAAAATTACAAGATGATGAATTTAAACTAAAATTTAATCCTGAAGATGTAATTACTACTATTTTAAAAGCTTCATTCAACACAACCGAACCTATCGGATTAGAAAATATTGCTTTTGAAGAAGCGGAAACTTTAGATGCCTTTATTAGTAACTATAAATCAAATTAAATACTCTTTAAGATGGGTTTCACTCGTGAAATAAATAAAACTAAAAGATACTTTGGTTTCATATTAATAGCACTGAATATAAGAAAGGTAACAGCTCAATAAGCTGAAAATAATACGAAAATTTATAAAAAAAAGACGATTTCTATATTATATCAATAGAAATTGTCTTTTTTCATCTATTTAGAAATGTTATATCTACAGAATTTTTTAGTAAAATCACTGGTAGGGAGAAGCATATCATAAGTGATGCGGTTTTTTCAGATGCTGCATAAAGTGCTTTTTAATATTCAATTGTAATATAAAATTTTTATAATAAATGTTCCTAAAAAGTATATTATAAATAATATTATTTATAATTAAATATAATAAGAGAAGTCATTAATATAATTAGAAAATTGGAGGAAAATTATAATGAAAGTTATATATTTTGATGAAGGTACTGCAACAGATTACTTAAAAATTATTAATAACGGATTAGAAGTACTAGAAAAAAAGGATAAAAAAGGCAGTGATAAGAATCTAGGTATAGGTGCTAAATTAGGAATTGGTCCAGCTTTTTCGAGATTATTTGAAACTTTTTTTTCAGGAGAAACAAGTGTAGCTGGAAGACTAAGTCATACTTCTGAGAAATATATCGAAAAAACATTAACTAGCGCTATATTAAGCGACTTTAAAACGATTGCAGATAAAGAGGATTTTATAACCAAATTTAGCAATTATTCTCTTAATTATATTCCTAATTCTATAGCCCATTTTCAAACAATAGCACCATATTTAAGTATGATGGAAGGTAAACTACAATTAGATAATGAAATATCTATTGATATAAGTAAAATGCACAAAACGTTAGAATTCAGTAAAGGGTATTATGAAATGATTGCTGAAAATGAGAATGAAGAAGTTATTTTTAGATTTAATAATAAAGCATTTTCAAATAATTATAGTATTGCTGATTTATCTCAAATGAAATTAACATTATACGGAGTCAATGTAGGAGAGGTTGATAAAAATAAACTAGATTTTCAAAGTGCAATACAATCATTTGAAAATCAAGATAGGATTATAACTTCTATTTCAGAAGAAGATACATTTGATGAATCTAGCAATATATTAGAAATGTACGATATTATATTAGCAGGGATTGATAATAACGATGAGCAAAATTAAAATAATAGTTGGTCCAAAGTCATACTTACAAAGTTTTTTAAATTTTAATTTTATTTCTTTAGAAGACTATGTAATAAAAACTGAATCATTAATAAGAAATATCGTATATAAAGTTAATGAAGAGGACTATAAAAATTTACTTGAAAATAAATTTATATTAGCTAAAACTGAGTCTTATTCTGCTATTAATGAAGAAGCACTAAATAATTTTATACACTACATTCAGCAATCTATAAAATACGGAGAAGGAATTTATCTTCAAAATCCTCCGAAACTTATAATTAATCAAATTAAATCTTCTTTTGATTGTGATGAATACGAAATATTTAAATACCAGTATCCAAAAACTGATTTACAAGTGTTAAAAGATATAAACTACAAAACTAGTAATCAAATTTTAGGACAAGATACTTCAATTCATAGAATTTTGGCATCGATGTATAAATTAACTAAAACAAGTAAAAAACCGATTGTTTTAATGTTTTACGGACCTTCAGGCGTTGGTAAGACGGAAATAAGTAAAATAATCAGTGAATGTTTAGGTGGTAAATTATTAAGAAAACAAATGTCAATGAACAAAACAAACTATATGTTTGATTATATATTTGGTAATAAACATGGGAAGTCGAGTTTAGCTAAAGATTTATTAGAGAGAGAAAGTAATGTTATTTTATTAGATGAATTTGATAAGGGGTTATCCGAAATAAATAGTGCTTTTTACCAACTCTTTGATGAAGGTATTTTTGAGGACTCTCATTATGAAGTTGATATGTCTAATTCGTTAATAATTTGTACAGCTAACTATGACGAAGAAAATGAAATAAGAAATGATTTAGGGGATCCAATCTATTACAGATTTAATGATTTAATTAAGTTTCAACCTTTAAATGTTAATACAAAAGAAAAAATTGTTAAAAGAATTATTGAAAAAGAATTTAATAATTTATCAGATGAAGAACGAAATTTACTACCTGATTCAGAAGATTTATTAAAAAAATATATGAAATGGGTTGAACAATTTACTAACTATAGGCACATTGAAAAAATCATAGAACTAGATATAAATATGATTTTAGTTAATGCATTAATCATTGAATATTAGTGATAAATTTGAAAAGAGACTAGAATATAATTTTTATAGTTATATTCTAGTCTTTAAAAAAATTAATAAATATTAATTTAATTTTTTTTACTTATTTGAGTTTTATAGAGATTCATTAAATAAGCAATTCTTTCCTCATCATTAGCAAACCCACTTTTTTTGTATAGCTTTTCTACTTTATCATCAAGTTCGTTATGCTTCTTTTTTAAATTTATAGGCATAGCTTTTTTATCATATAAATCTGCTAAAGTATTTCCTTTTTGTTTCCAATATTTTCTGATTTCTAATATTTCTTTCACGATATTTTCAATATAAATTTTTTCTTTGTTAGAATAAGTAGGGAATACAAAATTATTATAAACTAATGTATTTGAATATCTATACCTAGATTCTAGTTTACCACCTATTGTTTTAACCCAAAGTGCATGCATTTTACTCTGAAGAACTCCCATTATAAAAAGTGAAGCATTTTCTAATTGAAAAACTGCATCTGAAGCAATTGTAGGATATTCAAAATAATCCATAGGAATATACTCTCTATTTTCTGAGGAAACTCTAGGTATGATTAAAAACTTTGAATTTTTAATTACTCTATCTTCACCAAGTACAAAAGGATATTGTGCTAACTTTTTAGTGGAGTTTCGTGAACTTTTAATTCTACTTTCTAAACTTTTTGTCCTACATTTTGTATATATGGTATTTTTCTTATTATATTAGGTGGCATATCTTTCAGATATAATATATATCTAGTTTCTCCATCTAATAATTCTTTAGCACCTATAAATTCATGAATGTATTCCTCTAAAATAGGATGTTTTTTTATTAATTTATTTTTTAAATCTTCATCAAGTTGAAAATTCCCTTTTCCATCGTTAGCCATGCTTCCAAAACGCATAATTGGATAATTTGAAATTTGTTTCTTTGAAGATTTTAACATTAAATATGGGGCATCTATTAAATACTCATTTATAATTTTTACCTTTTTTAAAACTGGTTGAGTTTGAATATCTTTATACAGATAGAGAAATTTCTCTTTTTCTTCATTCATTGAAAATCCAGCTATACAAACATGTACGGTAGCTCCATTATTATCCCATTTGAAAGATTGATGCGCAAAATTTATATATATTCCCATTTCGAAAAGTTTTTTCCAAATTATGTTAGCTTGTTTACCTTGAAAGACAGAGTTTGTGGAAACTAAAGCCGCTTTTATAGACGGATTTAATTGCATAAGTAAAGCTGTTTTATAGTACCAAGCACATACATAATCCAAATCACTTGAACCTGTAATTTTAACAACTTTTTTAAAAGTATTTTTTTGTTCTTTGGACATTATTCTAGCTCCTATAAACGGAGGATTACCAAGCACATAATCTAATTCGTTAGGAGGTACTATTTCGCTCCATTCTTTTGTTAAAGCATCACAGACTTCAATGTTAGCACTTGCATGAAGCGGTAATCTTAAATATAATCGACCGAATAATTCACTTGCTTCAATATTCATTAAATGATCCATCATCCATAAGCCTATTTTAGCAACTGATACTGCATATGGTAATATTTCCATTCCATAAAATTGATTTATTTCAACTTGAATAAAATCATTAATATCAAATAATAAAGCTTGACCTTGATTTATTTCGTCAATTACTTCATGCTCTAATCTTCTTAGTTCTCTATATGCTACCATTAAGAAATTACCACTACCACAAGCTGGATCTAGAAATTTTAAATTAGCTAATTTATTATGGAATTCTTCTAGTTTTTTATATTTAATCTTTTTAATTTTAATTTGAGAAATGTGTTCAAATTCATTACGTAGTTCATTTAAAAATAATCCATTAATAACTTTTAGGATATTAACTTCTGATGTGTAATGAGCACCTAAAGAATGTCTTCTTTCTTTATCCATAGCTCCTTCAAACATTGAACCAAAAATAACGGGAGAAATTTTGGACCAATCTAATAATGAAGTTTCTAAAATTATATTTCGAATTTTACTATTTAAAGCTAAACCTGAAGGTTGAGATATAGCAAATAACCCACCATTGATATAAGGGAAATCATTTAGTGAACCAGATTGAAATCTTTCGTTTATCGGAGTATTTAAAGTCTGAAATAAAGTTGTTAATTTATCTACTAAATCACTACCATCTTTTTTAGTTTCATTTTTTATGTAATTTGTGAATTGATTAGTGTCAAAAATACCGCTATCTTCAGCAAAAAAGCAAAACACTATCCGTGTCATTAAAAGGTCAGAAGCATTTTTAGGATATTTACTTTCTAATATATAATCATGTAAACTTTCCATAAGTTTAGCGGCTTTGGCGTTCACTGGATTCATAGGGATATGAGTATCTTGTATTTTATTTAATAAAAAATTAAAATTATCTATATATTTGTGTAAATCTTTTACATTAAATTCAATTGTTTTATTATTAGTTAAATCGATAAGTTGAATAGTATTAAAATTACTGAGCATTACAAATTTTGGTATGTCTTCATTATCTAAATTCATCACATATTTGTATGCTTGAGATTTCGCTTTATCGAGTTTTTGTTTTTTTGACTTCATTTCAATTAATAATAATCCATTTAGCAAATGATCCGCATATTTTTGTGAACCATCAATATTAATTCGCCATTCAAATCCAATATTAATTTTTTGAATAGGTATATTAAAAATTTCTAAGAAATCTCTTATCCACATTTGCGCTTGTTGTCTTTCATCTTTGTCTTCCTTATGTAGGGTAATGAATTTTAGCGCATTATCAATAATTTCTTTATTCATAAAATCGCTCTCTTCCGAATAATATTATAATTGGAAAAATATATAATTATTTAATCTTAATTGTAATGGGATATTACAAATTTTTCTATCATTTAAGTAATATTTCATTTATTTATTAAAAAAATAAAAGATATAAGCATCCCTCACCGCAAAGTGAAGGATGCTCTATTTATAATGTTCATTTTGATAGGTAATGGTTAATAATTGTCTGTAAATCATTGTTAAGTACGGTTGCTATAGAGTCATCATTCATAAAATCATTATAGATTTTATTCAATATTTCTTCATCTTCAATTGCTGTGAAGTGATGTACTAGCCCTTTTACTATTGATATATAATTTTGCGATGCTAAACAATTAGCAACTGTTCGCCAGTCTGATTGTGTGGTTTCATGGTTCATAGATAATCCTCCTTTTATTTCAATGTCCATTTTTGACGTGCTTTAGGGTTAAGTGGATGCATGATTTCGTTCGTTACTGGATTAATGAGCTTTTTGACTTTCTTTTTATGAGGTTTTAACATTTCCATCACTTGCGCTACACGTTCGACTACAACAGGGCGCTTCGCATAGGCACCATAAGCAAGAATCACTGTTTCACTTTCACTTATCGCTTTCATCAAGTGAATGTCGGTGTGTTCATCGTATGGCTCGTTGATATGTTTGAGATTTTCTGGACTTTTAATATTAGAGAATAGATTTACAAGATATACAGCACCGTATCGTTCTGAATTCGCTAATTGGTTGAGGATGAGAACAGTTGTGAGATCGAGTGATAATACACCATCTAAATGAGGATACATCGTTATCACTGTACAAGCGGGTTTCTTTTCATCCCAAGTTTTCTTGAGTAAGTAGCGGTGTTTTTCATCATTACTGAATATAGCTTCTGTGTATATCGTACTTTTGATTGTATTCATCATCGTCACTTCCTTTAGTATTCTTCTGGTAAAAGCATCACATAATAAAAAACGTCTACATCATCTTCACGAATGACGTAGACTTTCTTAGGTAATGCGTTTTGATTTTTTACATAGTTTGTATAGTGATATTCCAATTTATATGCGGGTTGTTCTTGTTCATGGGTAATAGAGAGTATATTCTTATCATCTTCTTGTAGTCTAAAAATGTGTAGGTAATCTGTATGAGGTTGATTATCTCTTTCTTTTACCATATTCCAAAGTAAGATTTGAAGGTCTAGAGATAGTTGTTCGCTAATGCCTCTTGTGATGTATCGATTGATTTTCATATTATTTTACCTCGTCTTGAATTTCTTTCATGATGATAATTGCTTGACTAATAATCGTAACAGATATTTGTGCCACTTTGATCCAATTATTCATGGTCTTTCCCTCCTTCTTTTAATAAATGACGTTCATCGATAATCGTATTTTTAGTATCAGTGAGGTAGAGAAAATCCATATCAAAATGATCCAGATAACCAATACTGATGAGTTGGTTATTGGCGTACATAAGAAATGGATAGATACTTAGCTCATGTAGTTCATCGTTATAGTAGGTATAGGTTCCAAGTGTAAGATGCGCAAGTGGGGTATGGTCTACAAAGCGAGTAGGAAGTATATTTTCTGCTGCTTCTTCTAACGCTTCACATTCCCATGTTTCGTTGTTAGATAGTTGGAATAGACGAGTTATATATTGTTTGAGTTCTTGAGTGGTTGTTTTCATATCATTGCCTCCTAGATAGTGTGATAGTGATGTAATTCATATACATCATTGGGATAATATATATTTGATTTGTCATTTATTACGGATTCCGCTGACAATATGAGAAAATTCCATATAAAAACCCGCTACAAACGTTGGTGTGACAAGGAAATCCCGTTATCCCGCTCATTTCTCAGGAAATATAGCTATATATTTATATATCATTTGGGATTGTAGATGTCAGTACGACTTACTTTTTCTTTTTATATTATTTATTTATAAATAATAATGGGATTTCGGGATTACGCTTGCGTAATCCTTATCCTACATGTATTTATCAAATCCCATTGTTATCCCGTTGGTTTATCATGATGGGATGTTCTTTCGTCATTCAATATAAGCTATAAATTGAATCATCAATGATATATATATCGAAATTTTCTATTAGTTGAGTGTTATTGGATGACGAAAGGACAATAAGTATAAATTTAACTTGTTTAAGGAAAAAATAAAGGCGAAGTGCTCCTCAGCACTTCGCCTAAAATTTATTCAAGAGAACTATTTATATTTTAATTGATTTATCATTTATAGTGCAGTAATACCACCATCTATAACAAATTCTGATCCTGTAGAATAAGAAGCATCGTCAGACCCTAAGAAACATACAAGTTTAGATACTTCTTCGGGTTGGGCAACTCTTCGCATTGGAATTGTTTTTTCGAATTCTTTAACGGCTTCTTTAACATCGTTTTGTTCTAACATTGGTGTTTTTATAACACCTGGGTGTACTGAATTAACTCGAATATTGTATGGAGACAATTCTTTAGCCGCAGCTTTTGTCATACCTCTGACCGCAAATTTTGTATCTGTATAGCCAATTGCACCACCAACAAGACCATTCATTGAAGAAATATTGATGATTGACCCTTGTTTTTGACTTTTCATAATTTTTGATACAGTTTTGATGCCTAAAAATACAGATACTTGATTAATATTTACAATCTTCATATAATCTTCTAATGATATTTGGTCAATTGTTTTATTGTATGTGATTCCTGCATTATTAACCAATACATCAATTCGATTCCATTTGTTCATAACTTCTTGAATGACATGATTCCAATCCGTTTCTTTAGATACATCATGTTTGATAAATAAAACATCGTCTCCAAGAGAATTAGCTGTTTTTTGACCTAATTCATCATTAATATCAGTTATCACGACTTTTGCGCCTTCAGCTATCGCTTTTTTGGCATGAAGTTTTCCCATACCTTGTGCACCACCTGTAATAACGACGACTTTATCTTGTAATTTTCCCATTTTAAAACATCCTTCCTCTAAATTAATATTGTTCATAATTTTATTGTATACCTAACTCAATCAAGAAGCTAAAAAAGTCACTTATATATGAATATAGAGTGTTTGAGATAAAAATAAAGACGAAGTGCTGAGGCGCACTTCGTCGATAGGGGTATTATGGAAGAGTTGTTTAGTGATTTCATGATTGAGTTTTAATGTGACATAGAATTGCTTTTTACGATGTTCGTCTTTACGAATATCTATTCGGTCAATGACTGTGAGATATAACGCTTTGAGTTGTGATTTATCCATGGATTCTACGTTTTGAAATATGCGACGTAAAACAGCGGATAGTTGTTTCGTATTATATGATGTTTTCTCTTGATTTTGTTGTTGCTTCAGTTGATTAATTTGATTAATTTGATTCGTAATGTCATTCAGTTGTGTTTCATATTTATGGATTGTTTCTTTGAGTATTGTTGTTAAGTCTGGATTATCTTCGATTGTTTTAATCAAGTTGTCTAGTTTCGCATGGATTTCATCGTATTGTTGTTGTTTATAAGCGATATCATGGTTCAATGCACCAATATCGACTTTATTCTCTTGATTGACACGTTCTAAGACTTGGTTAATGACTTTATCACTTTTGACAATTTCGAGTATTTGATCCATGACGTATTTCTCAATCACATCAGCTCTAACACTATTCGCAGAACATACTTTTGACCCCTTGTTGCGAAAGTTACTACAAGAATAATAGCGTATTCGCTTCTTGGTACCATCTTTCAATGTGTTCGTTGTGTTACTAGCTGCCATTGGTGCACCACATTGTGGGCAGTGAATAATACCTGTTAATAGGTTGGTTCCTTTTCCATGAACTTGGGGTTTTTGACTAACTTGCTTCATACGTGAATGTACTTTATCCCATAGTTCTTGACTAATGATAGGTGAATGCTTCCCGTCAGCTATTATAGGATTGTCATTAAGACCTTTACGTCGTTTCTCATTCCAGTCTTTATACTTCGCAAATTGAATTTTACCGATGTAGAAGGGGTTGGTAAGGATATAAGCTATAGCTGATGTACTAAATGGATTACCTTTCTTTGTTACATAACCTTTATGATTAAGTGCGTTAGCCATTTTTCGATAACCATGACCTTTAGCATATGACTCAAAGATATATTTGAAGATATTCGCTTCATGTTGATTTATCATGAGTTCATGCTTGCTATCCGGTATTTTGTCATAGCCCAGCGGCAAATTGCCTTGATAATAGCCTTCTTGAGCACGTCGGGTTTGTCCCATGAATACGTTCTCGACAATATTGTTTCTTTCAAATTCAGAAAAGCTTGCAAGTATTTGTAACATGAGTTTACCCGAAGAAGTGTTGACTTCCATACGTTCAGATAAGCTGAAGAATTCGACATTTTGACGATGAAGGTCTTCAACTATTTTCAGTAAGTCTGATGTATTACGTGCGAGTCTATTCGTTTTATATACCATGACACAATCGATATGACCTTCGTTCGCATCTTTTAACAAACGTTGTAGTTCTGGTCGGTTTATAGACTTTCCTGATATACCACGATCGTCGTATATATCTTTGACCTCGAAATGATGAAAGTTACAATATTCTTTGATTTGATTGATTTGTCCGTCGATACTATATCCTTCAGTACTTTGCATTTCTGTTGATACACGAACATAGATACCGACACGTTTTTGTTTGAGTTTTTGCATGATTTTTTCATCCTTTCTGATTAAGCAATCGATGATTATACCGCTTGATTAACAATGTTTAGTGGCTCATCTTTTAAATAGATTCCGCTTAATTCTTTATTTTTAGTAATATGAATTTCATCAATATAGGGATACAGCATGTTTAACGTGAAACTTTTCTGTATAGTCTTTTGTAGTGATGCTTTTATCCGAATATCACTTATTACTTGTATAGGTTTATTCTGTAGATTAATTGATTGGGACTGTTCTCTGAATGTTTCTACATCAATTTTTCCTTGTGCTAAATTTTCAATAAGCTTTTCCTGAGTTAATGTGTTACTAGTATCATGCATCCTTTGTTTTTTGAGCTGTTTCTCAATAGCATGTTTGATTTTCGAATAGAGCTGTTGGTCTCGAAAGAATTTTTTGCAAGATTCTAAGACCTGTTTTTCTAGGTTTTCAGCGTTTATGCCTTTAAAGTCACATATAAAACGTGATGCATTCATGTTTTTAGGGCAGACATAATAACGTAATGAATGATTGGTTTTTCTAATGGCCATATTGGTAAGGGTTGAACCACAATAAGGACATTTGATCTTTTGTTTGAGTAAATTAGCAGAAGGTGTGCGCTTTACTTGTTTATTTACTCGTATTGCTTGAGCTTGTTCGTATATACTGGTCGAAACAATAGATGGGAACATGTTGTCATATTGTCCATATTGATTGATAACGCGACCACAATAATTAGGATTCGTGATAATAGCGCGTACTTGGTAGGGTTTACGATTAATACATTTATCATCTGTTTCTAGGTATTGCGCGATTTTCTTATAACCATAGCCTTGAAGATAATAATTGAATACAGCTTTGACGGTAGGTGATTCATCATTATTAATGATGAAAGTACCATTTTGATAGTGATAACCGAAAGACGCATGGGTTGTTATGAGTTTACCTTGTTTTGCCTTTTCTTTAAGACCATTCTTGACTTGTTCACCAATATTATCGGACTCTAATTCTGCGAGACTTATGAATATATTAAGTTTTAGGCGATCAAACGCTTTATCCATATCAAAATAGCCATCATGAATACTTAGAATATGAACATGATACTTTTGACACAGTTTCATAAGTTTTAATGCATTTTTCAAATTACGATGTAGTCGATTCAAGCGATAACAACATAATACTTCACATTGTCTTTGTTGAATGCGTTCGATGACTTGTTGATAACCTGTTCGATTATCCGTTCTGCCTGATTGCTTATCGCTATAAAAGATGATGTGTTGGATATTGTATTTTTTAGCGAGCGCTTCGATAGTTTGTTTCTGTGCGGTGAGTGATTGTTGCTTGGTTGTACTTTGGCGTAAATAACCAATAGCTTGTTTCATCGAGTTTCCTCCTTCCAAATTGATAATATATATTTATGAACGAATTTATAGATGAGCCCAACACCTGCTGGTGTTGGGCGTTATTATTAGTCATCAGCATGATTAATTTCTTCAACAACTAAATCAGCTAGTAATTCAATCAATTCATCCATTTTATCTACTCCTGTACGATTTCATCTTTAAGTTATTAAAAATCAATTAAATCATCGTTCTGTTTTTTCCATGATTCAAGTATCTTTTTGTTATCCAAGTTAATTTCAGCTTTAATAGGTTCAGCATCTTTAGTTAGACCAAAAATAGACGCATATTCTGAATCTAGCTTTAAATGGTAAAAGACAAGTGACTGTTTTTTGCCATTGTCATCTTTGACTGTTCGTTTTGTTGTAATTCGATCATGGTCAGATTCGATAAATCCTTTATCCCTTAGTGCATTAACAACATTATTGACATCTTGGAAGTGATTCTCTATCAACATATCTTTAAATACAGATGCAATGATTTTGACTTCGATATAATCATCTTTTAAGGCAATTAGTCCATGGTTCTCAATCATATTCTTTAACGCTGTATCATCAGAAAACTTACCACGGTTTTGTGCTACAAATTGCGTAATGACTTCGATCGCTTTATCTGCCAGTGAGCGTTCAGAGACTGTATGACCATGATAATCAATAAAGTAGTCTCTTATTTTAGCGATATCAATATCTGTAGCTAAAACATGACTAAGAATCTTGGCCGAAGTAGTGATAGCCGCATAGCGCTTAAACATACGAATACCAGTATTATTTGTTTCATCCTTCAATTTATCTTTAAACCAATGATGTAATTCAAAAACGGATCAAAAAACAAAGGGTCCTAGAAACTAGGAGCACACTTACACAAGAACAATTGATAGATAAATTAGCTAAAGGAGCCATCGATGCAGAAACGTTCAGAAAACAATCTCAATCGTTACTTCAACAATCAAAACCAACACTATCAATAAATGAGCAACAAATTCAAAGGTCTTTTGAAAATGTAATTCAACAACACTTCACGTTAAGCATGTTATACCGATATATTGATGAAATTCATATTTCTAAAAACAAAAGCCTTGTGGGAATCTATTTCAAAAATGAACCGCTAAACATTGTAAACCAAGCTACGCAATCATCGATTGCTTAATTAATGAAAGGATGAAAAATATGAAAGAAATGAAAAGAAAATCTGTAGGATGTTATGTTAGAGTTTCAACAATTTCTCAAGACATTGATAAATTTAGTATTAATGGTCAAATTACACAAATAAAGGAATATTGCCAACAGGGAAATTATGAATTGCTATACTGATAATTAAAAGTACCCCCGATCGAACGAAAATATCTTTTTGATGACTATTAGTGATAATTGTAATTTTATCCATTAATAGATGAATGGATTGGAATAATACTAAGCCTATTGCTATTCCACCGAGTAAAATTACCCACCCGCCTAATTCAATACTTTCCGGAATCATTTCAAAAAATAATAAGCCAATTATAAGGCCTGCACATAATGAATAAATAAAGCCATGACCACTTTGAAAACCTTCCATTATCCAAGCGAGTCCACCGCCAACACCAATTCCAAGTGCGGAAGCTAACGCCCGATCATCCATACTGCACTCATCCCACTATTCTTAAAAAGGCTTTGTTTATTTTACTCTAAAAAATCAAAACAAAATATATGAATTCATATTAAATATTATTTGACTCTTTATTCAGATGGTTATATCATATATATGAACATATATTAATATATGTAGATAAATAGTGATTATTATATATAAGGTTTTGAATTGAAACCTAAAGTGAGGGAAGGATAATGGAAGAAAAAAAGGAATTAGAGGAAGTAAATAATAAGGACTTAGATGATGAAACATTATTTGTCGTATCGCAAACATTTAAAGCGTTAGGTGATCCTACGAGAATTCGGATTCTCCATTTGCTCTTTTATAAGGAGTATTCGGTAAACGGTATTGCTGAAACGCTACATCTTAGACAATCAACAGTTTCCCATCAATTGCGGTTCTTGAAAAATTTACGGTTAGTAAAATTCCGAAGGGAAGGCACAACATTGTTTTATTCCCATGATGATGAACATACTATGAATATGCTAAAACAGGCGATCGATCACGCCTGTCATCACTAGTATTCCGTAAACCAGTAATAAGTGTTAATAATAATTCACGTCATTAATATTGTTATATGATCATATAACAATATTATAGGCATATGAAAAGGGGGTTTTGCAATGGATATGGAAAACAAAGAAACAGAATGGAAAGCGTTGTATGATATCTCGAAGGAAAGTGAGATGGGTGTAGCAGAGAGGGTTAGTGAATACGGTTGATAAATTCATAGGATGTATTATTGGATACAAAAAGTTTGGATGTGGTCAATTAACGTCCTGGTTTAGTAAAGCTTACTGCGAATATATTGGAACCCGATATATCATATTTATTTAGAAAGGTGATAGAAATGAAAAATATTCAAGAGCAACAAGCACACGAAAGTCATAGCCACGATCATAGTCATGATCATGATCACGGAAAAATGCCAATTATTTCATATTTTATTGGCTTAGTGTTGGCTATAATTGGGCTTTTTTTAAGTGATGCAAATTTATTAATACAAAACATCTTATTTTCAATTGCCACAATCACAGCCGGCTACCATGTAATTATTCTCGAAGGAATTGGAGAGACAGTTGAAAATACTAAATTAAAGGGAAAATTCACTCCTAATTCTCATATTCTAATGGGATTAGCTGCAATCGGAGCTTCTCTGATAGGGAGTTTTTGGGAAGGAACCCTTTTGATACTTATTTTTTCCGGCGCTCATTTTCTTGAAGATTACGCTGAAGGAAAAAGTAAAAGAGAAATTACTAAGCTACTCGAAATGAACCCAACGACAGCTAAATTAATCCTACCTGATGGAAACACAAAAATTGTTGATGTCAGTGAATTAAAAGTTGGAGATCAACTCCAAGTGCTGAACGGTGATCAAGTTCCAATTGATGGGATTATTTTATCCGGTACTACCTCAATTGATGAATCTTCTATTAATGGAGAAAGTATACCGAAAGAGAAGTCTAAGGGTGACGAAGTTTTTGGAAGTACGATTAATGGAACAGGTACTTTTACTATGGAAGTCACTAAGGAAAACAAGGATACTGTATTCTCTAAAATTTTACAATTAGTTAGTCAAAACCAAGATAATCAAACAAAAGCTGCCAGTATCATTCAAAAATTCGAGCCTAAATATGTTAATATAGTTTTAATCGCAATACCATTAGTAATGTTACTTGCTCCTTTTCTATTTGATTGGACATGGTCGCAAAGTGTTTACAGGGGATTAGTGCTTTTAGTCGCAGCTTCACCGTGTGCTTTGGCAGCAGCTACTGTATCTGTAACATTGTCTACAACATCTAACCTAGCTAAAAAAGGCGTGCTTTCAAAAGGAAGTACTTACCTATCACAATTAGCGGATATAGATGCAATTGCCTTCGATAAAACAGGAACCCTTACGAACGGAGAACCTAAAGTAACAAATTACTATTTCACTCATTCTGTGAACGAAGAAAATATTATTGATATTATAGTCGCCCTTGAAAAGGAATCCAATCACCCACTCGCTAATGCTATTTTAGAAAAATTTGAAGTTAAAAATAAAATAGACATCGAAGTTACTAATCAAATTGGAAAAGGTCTGACAGGAGATTATAATGGAAAAAATTATCGTATTGGTAAGCCTACTTCTTTTGAAAGTGCTTCTGAAGAGTATACCCAGTTCAATCATGATTGGGCATCAGAAGGAAAGACGGTTGTATACGTAGCAGAAAATGAAGAAGTTATTGGGATTATAGCTCTAATGGATATTCCGAATGAGCATGCTAAAGAAACAATTAATTACTTTAAGAAACTTGGTATCCACACGACTTTAATTACTGGTGATTCGGAAATGACGGGAAAAGCTGTAGGCGAACAATTGGGAATAGACGAAGTTATCGCTAATGTAATGCCTGAAGATAAATCCAGAATTATAGAAGAACAAAAAGAAAAATTTGGAGTTACTGCCATGGTTGGAGATGGTGTGAACGATGCACCGGCCCTTGTTAATGCTGATGTTGGTATAGCTATGGGGGGCGGTACTGATGTGGCAGTAGAAGTATCTGATTTGGTTTTAATGCAGAACAATTTATCTAAATTAGTACAGTCTCATAAAATTTCCTCAAATATGGGTCGTGTTATTAGGCAAAATATTATTTTTTCAATGGCAGTTGTTGCCTTTTTAGTTGTCATTAGTTTGTTAGGATTAACTGATATTACAATCAGTGTAATTGTTCATGAAGGAAGTACTTTAGTTGTTATACTAAATGGACTTCGATTATTAAGATCTAAATAATGAACGAATCGATTGACATGAATGAACTTTGAAGTGTGGATTCTACAATGTTCCCATAACATTGGACACTAAAAAACAGAGCAATCTAATAAAGATGTTATGAGTAAAAACAATGCCTTGCATACCGTTTTTATCATACGGGCGGTCAAATAAGCAATTAAAGAGCATGGGAAGTATAAAATCATAAACAGTGACTTAAGGCAGCCAGTTTACATTCAAAAGTTAAATTGACTGTATTAAAAGTTTCGAAACGATTAATATCCGTATGGGGGCAAGCGTCGAGCCAAAGATAATGCCAGGACAGAGCGTCTTTTTCCGTTCTTTTAAGTGGGAAAGGTTTTACCTTCTCTATGCCAAGACAGTCCCAGAGCTAAAAGGGCCAGTTGCTCTTTTTGGGCGTTTGTGAACGGTAATCGCAGGAAGGGGATTTTCCCAACCGCACCTGGTTTTCCATCACAATAAAGTTGGCGGCATTTGTTCTGATATTCTTGGGAATACTTACACTATGAATGGCCGTATTAAGTGATACAGGAGCTGCTATTATTGTAATACTGAATGCTCTCCGCCTTTTGAGGGTAAAAGAATAAAAGTAAGGATAACTAGGTAAAGCTGTTCAATCAAAAATTGAACAGCTTATTTTTCATCAAAATCAAAAACGTTTATTATAATACCTACACTTGTTCTGTTAAATGTACCGATTTTTTAACCTTATTGTATCAGTAATATCTTGAAACGAAGTAAGCGACTAAAATTTCTCTTTTATCATACGTTTATAAAAATACACTTTTAAGAACGGTTTGAAAATTTTTGAAATAGATCAAAATAATCTTCTGGTTAAAAAACCTGTAGATATGATTTCTCTCTTAAATTTTTGTTTGATTAGATTAGACCCTAATAAGACGCATTCAATATGTCTACACGTGAATTTAGTCTTTGAAAATGTAAGGACCATTATTATTATAAAAACCCCAGTATAAAACGATACGCTGAATACAGCAATAAATAAAAAAGGCATGTACTGTGTAAAATATTTATTAAATTATATAAATTTATATATATATAAATATTTTTTAAATAGATATTTATTCAATAATATAAAAAGGACTATAAGCTATATCTAAATACTTATAGTCCTTTTTCATTAGCATAAATATATAATTATTAAGAAAGTTGTATATCTTTGTAACCTTCGTTTACATTAATAATGTTGTGATAACCTTTGTGTTCTAAAATACCAATAGCTATAGAACTTCTAATGCCAGATTGACAGTGTACATAAATAACATCATTTTTACTGAAAGGTAAATCTGTGTCTAAAAGTTTGCCGTGTGGTACATGAACCGCTTGAGATAAGTGGCCATTATTCCATTCATTATCATTACGTACATCCAATATATGTGATTCGTTACCTGTAATATCTTCACTATGAATGGAACGTGTTTGAACTTTAGATTGAGGTAATTGATATCCAGCAACATCATCGTATCCAATGAGTTGCAAGGTGTGCGTTGCTTTTGAAACAAGGTGATAGTCTCCAATCAAGTTAATTTCTTGATCATAGTTTAGATACCAGCCAATTTGATTGATGAAATTTTTATCATATGGAATATTGATTGTACCTTCAATATGTCCACCATGATATGCCTCCTTACTGCGGAGATCAAAAGTTAATCTGTTTGTATTTGTAGCTGGATAAACCGTATAAGGTTGATATAAATTCATACCGAATTGATTAATTTTTTTCATTTGTGCAAAATGATGTGGTGGTGCAGGTTGGTCAGAAATGAGTTTATCGATAAAGGTAGCTTCGTTATTTTCAGAAAAAGCCCAGTTCGTTTGTTTTTCATAGCCAAGCGTAGATGTTGGAATAGCACCTAAAGATTTACCACAAGGACTACCAGCGCCATGGCCAGGCCAAATTTGAATGTAATCTGGCAAGTCTTTAATACTTTCAATCGATTTAAACATTTGTTTAGCGCCTATTTCAGATGATCCTTCTACTTTAACCGCTTTTTCTAGTAAATCAGGTCTACCGATATCTCCTACAAAAATAAAATCACCACTGAATAGTCCCATTGGAACTTGTGCTCCAGCACCTTCGTCAGTAAGTAAAAAACTTATACTTTCTGGCGTGTGACCCGGTGTATGAAGCACTTTTAATTTTATATTTCCTACATAAATATCGTCATTATGTTGAACAAAATAAGTGTGGTTAGGCATATTTTTATAACCTAATGTGTCATCACTTTCACCCGATACATAAATATTAGCATTTAACTTTATAGCAACATCTCTAATTCCTGAAGCAAAATCTGCATGTATATGTGTTTCAGCTGCATGAGTAATGGTTAAACCTTCTTCATCAGCAACTCGAATATATGAAGATAAGTCACGAATAGGATCAATAATCATGGCTTCTCCAGTTTTTTGACAACCGATTAAATAAGATGCTTGAGATAAATGTTTATCATAAAATTGTTTAAAAAACATAATATCATTCCTTTCTAATTATATAAATAAATTGTGATTAGCTTGTTCTGTATATCCAATATATGCACCTACGCCACCGTATTCTACATCATCGCGTAGTTCTTCTTTTGTAATGCCCATCACATCCATACTCATTGTACAAGCGATAAGTTTAACACCTTGCTCAACTGCTTGATCAATAAGAGAAGGTAAAGTATCGACATTTTTCTTTTTCATGACATAACGCATCATTAGATTGCCTAAACCAAACATATTCATTTTAGAAATAGGCATGTTAATTGGTGAATTTGGAAGCATGAAGTCAAAAAGTTTTGCAATACCTTTTTTCTTAATGCGTTGACTTTGAATTTTTTTAAGTGCATTTAAGCCCCAAAATGTGCAAAAGATGGTTACATCTCTACCTGCAGCTTTAGCACCATTAGCAATAATCATTGCTGCAACTGCTTTATCTAGCTCGCCGCTAAATAAAACAATTGTTGTTCCACTTTTCGTGTGTGTCACTTCTATATTTTTATTTTCTTCTTTTTGAATAATAGCGTGAATTTCATTACCAAAATCGTTGAGTCTAACAAGCGTATGTCCAGTTTGTTTGACCCAACTTTTAATATCATTTAAAAATCCGTGATCAGTCACAACAACTTCTATTTGATCACCAATAGCGATGTTTTTGATTTCTTTACTAATATTAACAATAGGTCCTGGACACTGTAGATTACTATAATTGAATGTCTTACGATTATCTTTAATTTCTCTATCTTCTTTTACTTTAGATAAATTATCATTATGATGTTGTTCTTCGTATGCGGTATAACCTCCGTCTAAATTCACCACATCGTATCCGCGTTGTGCAAGAAATTGACTGGCTTTTCTACTTCTATTACCACTTTTACAATAGATATAGTAAGTTTTATTTTTGCTTTGTTTAAAAGTCTCTATATTTTCAACTGAATGTAATAAAGCATTTTTAATGTGTCCTAATTCAAATTCTTCAGGCTGTCGAACGTCAATTAATTGATCCTTAGAACCCAATTCTTCTAATTCCTTTTTAGTGAAATCATTAATGTGTTTCGTTTTATATTGTGACATAATTACCTCCTTTTAAATACCTATGGGGGTATATTATAACGAATTAGATAGTTTGTCAAATACCTATGGGGGTATTTGACAAAATAAAATTTAATCAATATGATGTAATTATTAAAAATGAATGTGGAGTGAAATATATTGGAATATAATAAAAAGATGATTAATCGTATTCATCGCATACAAGGACAGCTTAATGGAGTTATTAAAATGATGGAGGAAGAAAAAAATTGTAAAAACGTCATTAGTCAATTAAGTGCTTCTAAAAGTTCTATTCAACGGTTAATGGGTATTATCATTAGTGAAAACTTAGTAGAATGCGTCAAAATGTCTGAAGAAAATAGTGAAGATTCTCAGGCACTAATTAATGAAGCAGTTGAATTATTGATAAAAAGTAAATGATAAGTATAACCACCATTATAGTAATGTTAGTTATTGGTATCTTAGGAGGATTTATTTCTGGATTAGTCGGTATAGGGGGAGCAATTGTTATTTACCCGGCTCTCTTATTATTACCACCATTATTTGGTTTACCTACTTATAGTGCTTATATTGCTTCAGGATTAACTTCAAGTCAGGTGTTTTTTAGTACATTGAGTGGATCTTTAAACGCATATAAAAATAAAAATTTTTCTAGAACGCTTATACTTAATATGGGAAGTGGAATGGTAATAGGTAGTATGCTAGGTGCAATCTTAGCGAATTTAATAAATGTTCAGTTTGTTAATACGGTTTATATTATTATTGCATTACTAGCTCTTATTCTAATGTTTATAAAAGTTACACCATCTACTAGTCATATTAAGTTTAATCGTCTACTTTTAATTACAATAGGTGGTATCATCGGTTTGGTATCTGGTATTGTAGGAGCTGGTGGCGCATTTATTATTATTCCAGTACTACTTGTTATATTTAAATTACCAATGAACATGGTTGTTACAAATAGTATTGTAATTGCATTCATTTCTTCTATTGGAGCATTTATGATTAAATTATTACAGGGTTATATTCCTATTAATAGTGCAATACCGTTAATTTTAGGTAGTATACTATTTACGCCTCTAGGTATGAAAATGGGTCAGAAAATACCTGACTATATTCAAAAAACGATAATATGTATTTTAATCGTCATTGCAATTATTAAGTTGATATTTTAAAAACATGGGGGTGGGACAACATTCATTTTGAACTTGATTGAATATATAGTATATTTAATAAAATGCAGCTATTGTGGCGTAGAATTTAAGAATTAAAAAATGATTAATATAGTTTGAAAAGACTGAATATAAATACTAGAAAAATAGCCAGTAAATGAGTTTATTATGAATTCATTTCTTGACTCTTTCAAATAATACTATGAGAAAAATGGTGCAAAACTTATGGTGGGGTGCAGGTTATAATA
>NZ_JAESLK010000037.1:41060-49834 GCF_017892585.1 Staphylococcus sp. GDY8P57P
GCATAATGATGAAAGTAAAGTTCCTGAAGATATGACATCGACTAATGAGGGTGAATTTAAAGTAGGAGATAAAGTAACGATTACAGCAGGGCATATGCCAGGTATGAAAGGTGCAGAAGCTACTGTAAAAGGTGCGTATAAAACATATGCCTATGTTGTAAGTTATAAACCCACAAATGGAAATGAAAAAGTAAGCAATCATAAATGGGTCGTAAACGAAGAGATCAAAGATGCACCTAAAGATGGATTTAGTAAGGGCGATACTGTTAAATTAGAAGCAAGTCATATGTCTGGTATGAAAGGTGCTACAGCCAATATAGATAACGTGAAAAAGACGACTGTTTACGTAGTTGATTACAAATCCAAAGATAATGGTAAAATCATTAAAAATCATAAATGGATGACAGGAAATGAATTGAAAGCACGATAAAAATCTAGTTCTAGATTGAGAAATAAATAGATATAAAGATATCCTCCTTAATCAATAATTTAAATAACTTATTATTGTTAAGGAGGATATTTTTTAGTGTGTAAATTAAAAAGAATTTTAGAAGAATAACATTTATCAAAAAACTGTTCATTACCTTATTAAATGAAATTATATAATTAAAAATCGCATCATTAACCGATACGCAGAAGCATATCATAAGTGATGAGGTTTTTTATAATGAATGTAGTATGAACAATAAACTAAGAATAGTATATAATTAGTCACAGATATAAATTCATAAAGGTGTGAAAAAAGTATGATAACTATAAATGATTTATTTTCTTTATTAGAAATTTTAGATTATGAAAAAGTAACAAGTGATCGATTCTGTAAGTATTTTAATAAAGGAACTGTAAATGAATGTAAAATTGAAGTAGATTTTGAAAAAAACAAATTTACTTATCCAAAAGAATTAACTATACATAGAAATACTACTACAAATTTTTCATCCAATGAAAATTTTGTTATTTTTGAAGTAGTAAATAGGTTACTAGAAATAGGATATTTACCTAAACAAATTGAGTTGGAATTTTCTATCTCTATTGGAAGAGGTAAAGAAAAAATTACAGCATGGTCAGATGTATTAATTAAAGATAACGAAGGAAGATATTATGCTATTATTGAAGCTAAAACTAATGGTAAAGAGTTTGATAGTGCTTGGAAAAAGACAATAAATGACAATGGATATCAATTATTTTCTTATGTTGATCAACTAAGGAATTCTGAGAGTATACCATATGGAATCTTATATACATCGGATATTTTTGAAAATAGTATAATTAGAGATTATCATATAATTAGCTTTAAAGATAATATTGAATTTCTTAATAAAATTGACGAAAAGAATGATAAAAATTTATATTTAAAGTCAAGTGACTCAGAAGAATTATTTAGAATTTGGAATGAGGTTTATGATCAGGCATATTCAACAGCAGGTATGTTTGAAGAAAATGCTACACCTTTTGAAATATCAGAGATGAGATTAACCGTTGATGATATTTATAACAATCCATTAGATACTGATGGACTAATAAACAAATTCAGAAAAATATTAAGGAAGTACAATGTATCAGGTGGAGAAAACGCTTTTGATAGATTGTTAAATTTATTATTGGCAAAAATTGTGGATGAGAAGCAAAGTCTAAATACTAAAAAACCATTAGAGTTTTATTGGCGTGGTATAGCATTTGATGAAAAAAAGGCTCTCGTAGATAGATTACAGAGACTATATCGAGATGGAATGAAAGATTATTTAAAGGAAGATGTTACGTACATTGATACAAGAGATGTAGATAGAGCATTCTCCTTGTTTATCAATGATAAGGATGCTACGAAAGATTTAATTCAAAATTACTTTGATCAACTTAAATTTTATACTGATAACTTTTTCTCATTTATTGATGTTTATAATGAGAGTTTATTTAATCAAAATTTTGAGATATTAAGTGAAATTGTTGAGATATTTCAAGATGTATCATTAACTAATAGTAAACAACATCAATTTTTAGGAGATTTATTTGAAAAATTACTTGATCAAGGAATAAAACAATCTGAGGGACAGTTTTTTACTCCATTACCAATTGTTAAATTCATTATAAGTTCTTTACCAATCGATGAAATAATAAAAAATGGTAAAGTGCCTAAAGTAATTGATTACGCATGTGGATCAGGTCATTTTTTGACTGAATATGCAAGTATATTGAAAAAATATGTAGATTCGGAGAAAAATATATCAGAATATCATAAAAATATTTATGGTTTAGAGAAAGAAAGTCGCTTAGCAAAAGTTAGTAAAGTATCAGCATTAATGTATGGAGCAGTTGAAGCACAAATCTATTTTCAGGATGCACTACTTGAGACCGAAGAAATTGCAAATGGTACTTATGATATTTTAATTGCAAATCCACCATATTCTGTAACTGGATTCCTTGATACTTTAGATGAGAAAAGTAAAAAGGATTATGAATTATTCAAATTAGTTAATAATGTCTCAACAAATAAAGCTATAGAAGCATTTTTTGTTGAGAAGATGAAAAAGTTATTAAAGCCAGGAGGAATAGCCGGTATAATACTACCATCATCAATATTACAGAAAAATGAAAGTATATTTATTAATACAAGAAAAATGATTATTGAATCATTTGAAATTATTGCAATATTTGAAGCTGGTAAGGGCACTTTTGGAAAGACAGGTACTAATACTGTAACGCTGTTCTTAAGAAAAAGATTGAGTGAATTAGATTTATATGATCACTATAAAAATCGAGTTGATGCATGGTATGATGAAAAAGATAAATATGATGAATTATTTAGCGATGGACATAAATTGAGAGTATTTGCAAATATTCTTGGTTTATCCTTAGAGGATATCCTAAAAAATAATAAATACAAAGAAAAACTAATATATTATCTAATTAGTGATCATCAGGAAAATGATGTTATTATAATTAAAACTCCAGCAGCTGGAAAAGAATTGAAACAGTTTTTAGGTTATGAATGGAGCAATAGAAAAGGTTCAGAAGGAATAAAATATTTAAATGGTGAATTATCAAAAATAAATAATGATTTATATAATCATGATAATTTTTATGATAATACAAAGATAAATTTTATCATTAGAAATAATTTTAGTAACAAGGATAAAGTTGAACATGAAAATGTACAATATGCTCGATTACCCGAATTAATATCTTGGGAAGATCAAGATTTGAATTTAGGAATAAACACATATAAAAGACAAACTATAATGTTAGCAGAAAACGAACAATTGGTATCATTAAGAGATAATAAAATATTTGAGATGAACATTGGTAAAAGAGTTAAAGATGAGGAACTAGTTAAAGATGGTAAATTACCTGTTTATTCAGCTAATGTATTTAAGCCATTTGGCTACATTAATAAAAATATAATTGAAGATTTTACTAAACCTTCGATAATATGGGGGATAGATGGTGATTGGCAAGTGAACTATATAAAAGAAAACAAACCATTTTACCCCACTGATCATATAGGATATTTGCGTATTAATTCTGAGGAAATTAAACCTAGATATCTTGTGGAACTAATAAAAATGCAAGGTGAAACATTTGGTTTTTCTAGAACAAATAGAGCTTCAATGCATAAAATGAAAAGGATGCAATTAGTTATTCCATCTTTGGATGTGCAAGAAAAAATAATTAAAGAATTAGAAATACTTGATTATGAACAAGAAAAAATATTAGAAAAAATAAATGAATTTAATGATAATATCCTAAGTATTGTAAGTAATATTAAAGGGGCTAATAAGAAATTATCTGATGTTACTACAGAAATTTTTGCAGGGGGGGATGCTCCAAGTGATAAGTCAATTGTTCCCACAGATAAATACATGTATCCTATATATTCAAATGGGGAAAAAGAAGATGGATTATATGGTTGGAGTAGAATACCAAAGGTATTCGAAGAGGCGGTTACTATCTCAGCTAGGGGAACAATCGGCTATATAAAAATGAGAAAACCAAATTTTACACCAATTGTTAGATTAATAACAGCTATACCAGACAAAACTAAAATTAAAACGAAAATGTTGGAAATCGCTTTAAAAAATGCAGATTTTTTCAGTAGCGGGACTACTACTCAACAACTTACTGTACCTATGGTTACAAATATTATACTGAATTTCCCAAGCAATTTAAAAGAACAAGAAAAGATAATAAATGAAGTTGTTCGCATTGAAGAAAATATAGACGAATTAGAAAAAGAATTTTTAAAGTTGGAAAATATGAAAAAAGATCTGTATCGAAAGTAAGAAGAAGGAAATAATTTACTTTGATAGAGAAACTATTCAAAATTTTTTACAGGTTTATTATAAAGGAAATAGTAATAGAGAATTAATTTCAAAAAACTACTTCAACTAATAATAGTACTAATATTGAGGTTAAGTTAAAATTAGCTGTCCCATTTTGGGACAGGATTAGTTTTTTATGTAATTATAAACTTTCAATTGATTATTTTTCAAATGTGACCAATACACATACAATATCGTCAACAGATCTTTCTAAGTTTTTAGTCTATTTATGAATCTTTTATTGTGTTCGTATTATAACTCTAAATAATCTTTTAGATAATCTTTGAACTTATATTCGGAGTAATATACGGCAAGACAATTTTATTAGGGCATGAAAATATTATATTATTATGAGATATCAATAGTTATTTCGTTTGCAGCAATAGAAAGCATTATTATTGAATGATTATCTTTTATAATTATTGCAAGCCTATCTTCATCAACTAGCTGTTGAATTGTATCGATAGTATCTTGTAATTGCTTAATAACCGCTTCAGGCGACACACGAGCAGTCTTCTTCTCATCGAAGCGTTCGTAGGTAATATTTTCTGGATTGTCAGCGTTATAGCTCACGATAAAACGAAATCTATTGCTATCATTAAGGACTTTTAACGCTTTATGCAACTCGTTGATATCTTGTTTTCCGAGGTCACAACTGCCATAGTCTCTTAGGTCTTGGTTGATTTTATAATCGATTTAGATAAGGCCTTTAATTCTATTAGCAATTATCATAAAGTGCCTCTTGATGATTGATTTTGTTATTACTATTTTATAATGATATATATACTTATTGTGTAAAATTGTCTATGTAAATTTAGAATATTTACATATAGGTAAAAAATTAAAAAAATATAAAATACGCTCATCTCTTATTGCAGAGATGAGCGTATTTATTATTTAGCAACATTGTCTTTTCTTCCAGGGTGGTGCTAAAAATCCAACGTAGATAATTATAAACAATAAGTATGACCAAAAAAGGATGGTTATAAAAAATCCAACCATCACCAATCCTATTTGTATTACGATAAATACGCAAAGAAAATGTAGTAATAGTAACTCTATAATTTTAGATGATGTCATTGCTATTCCTCTATCATATCGTTATAACATTCTTGTAATCTACCGTCTATTTCACGCATTTCTTTGTTATTCATACCATCTTGACCTGTAAGTAGAGAAATTGTTATGAATCCATACTTCATAGGTATCTATAGCAATAGCATCATAACGAATGTTAATGCTAACATTGGGATAGTTTCCATATTTTTTAGTCCGTTAATGAATCCTTTGCCATAGTCAGCAGAATTCTTCTTTAAGTCTTCATCCTGTGATAATTATTTTCCTTTCGCATAATATATTTTTGATTTTTCATCTAATTTAGCTTCACGAATTTTGTCCTTAGCAATCTTTTATAATCTGCCACGTTTCTTCCTCCTGTTAATTTAAGTAATGTGTTTCTATGTTATATTCATACACGTTTTTTACACTATGTCTCCTCTCAGTATTGTCTATAGACAGTCGTCTGTTGCTATAAGACCATGTATAAATTTAAGTCCTTCTGAACCAGCAGTAGAATCTATAAATTCCATGTGACTATAAACATCGACATGACTGTTAATGCAAAACTCTATCTGCTTCAGATAATCATATATTTCGTGAAACATATTAAATGACTTATAGAATAAAACTAAATCATAATCTGTATTATATATTTTACCGTTAAGTTCATTTAATTTAGGATAGTAGCCTGTTATAAAGTGCTCTTCAATATCAATATAAACTTTTTCGATACGATAGCCTTTTTCCTTAGCAATTTTTGTAAGTATGTCTAGTTGCTCTTCTAAGGATACTCCAAATTGTGATTCATTTCCTTCATTCAAGTAGATTGCAGCTGTTTTCATTATTATCATCTCCGATTATTCGTTTAGGTAGGCTTTTATGTTTTATGTTTTGCTTTATGGTCTATCTGAATTAAATTAACTGGATACACTTTGAGATATGCTACTGTTAAGTTGTAGCAGTTTCTGTTGAAATTTCTTCAGTTGAATTAGAATTATTTTCTGCTATCTTTGTCTTATTTTCTTTTTCCTTATCTGTTTTTGTCTGTTTTGCTTTTAGCCTGGGTAGTCTCAAGTTTCAGTTTTTCTTTCTCTAGTGACAAGCTTTTATTTTTGAGTACTGAGAATATGCAAATACGCTGATGAGGGTTATTAAGAAAACAATTAATACAGATCCGTATCATTTAATACCGATTAGTAAATATAAAGATTTCGATTATAAAAATTGCAGTTTAGATACTACATTAGAAAAATTAGAAGCGTATTATACATAATAATCATTCATTAAGTCCATATGGATAGTAGATAATTCTTCGCCACATTTTTTAATATAATTAAGTATATTCGTAATATAAGCTTCTTCAAGCTTAATTTTTTTGGGAATTTCTTTTAAGCAATGTGACTTATCATTATTATATGGCAATGATAAGTCAATAACATCATATTTAAATGTGATGGGATCTTTATAGACGAAGTAATTCAATTGCATACGCTCTATAAATTGATTAAAAGTACCAAATGATTTTAGCCATTTTCGTGTTGGTTCTTGCTCGTAAGCTTTCTGTAATTTTAAATGAGCCGCATTGTCATAAAATAATTTAATATCAAATAGAGTATAATCAATTCTATCTTTTAATAAAATTCCTCTTAGTTGATTAAGAGAATTTTTTTGTACTGGAAAAGCTAAATGGCCCATTCTATTTCCTCTAATAAGTTCTAAGTCATCTAACCATTTTTTATCACCATTTCTAAATCGGAAAAGTGGTTTCCATCCGATGAGAGCATCTAGACTACATTTCTGGTGATTAATACTAAGATAATAAGACTCTTTGATGTATTGTGATTCTTGCATTTTGTTATAGAAATCTTGCATTTCAGCTGCAAGAGCTTTATCAAAACCATCAGGATCTACATATATTGATTTAATTAGAGATTCAAGTATTCGTATAGCATTATCTTTCTTGAATTTATTATTTTTATGATAATATGCTGCGTCTTCTTTTATTATCTTCCAAAAATCGCTCTCATATAAAGAGTTTATTAAATTAATATCATTTTGATAAACATATTGTTTCATTGAATGACCAATCCCTTTTAACAGTACAATTGCTTGATAATGTGCTACAGTTAATAATAAATTTAATACGTATTTCTTCACTAGAAACTAATAATTTAATTGTATAATACTTTTAAATTTAATGTAAAATTTCCTGAGTAAAATATTAATCAAAAAAATAAAGGTAAGAGCATCCCTCACCATAAAAGTGAAGGATGCTTTAGTTTTATTAGAATATAGTTTTCATTTTGATAGATAATGGCTAATAATTGTCTGTAAATCATTGTTAAGTACCGTTGTTATAGAATCATCATTCATAAAATCATCATAGATCTTATCAAGTATTTCTTCATCTTCAATTGCTGTAAAATGATGTACTAGTCCTTTTACGATAGATATATAATTTTGAGATGCTAAGCAACTAGCAACCGTTCGCCAATCTGATTGTTTAGTTTCATGGTTCATAGATAATCCTCCTTTATTTCAATGTCCATTTTTGACGTGCTTTAGGGTTGAGTGGATGCATAATTTCATTCGTTGATGGATTAATAAGCCTTTTGACTTTCTTTTTATGAGGTTTCAACATTTCCATCACTTGCTTAACACGTTCGACGACAACAGGCCGCTTCGCATAGGCACCATAAGCAAGAATCACTGTGTCACTTTCACTTATCGCTTTCATCAAGTGAATATCAGTGTGTTCATCATATGGTTCTTTATCTTTGAGATGCTTTATACTCATAGGTGTTTTAATATTAGAGAAAAGATTAACGAGATATACAGCGCCATATTGCTCAGAATTAGTTAATTGATTGAGGATGAGAACCGTGGTAAGATCGAGTGATAATACACCATCTAAATGAGGGTACATCGTTATCACTGTACAAGCGGGTTTCTTTTCATCCCATGTTTTCTTGAGTAAGTAGCGGTGTTTTTTATCTCCGCTAAATATGGCTTCTGTGTGTATTGTACTGTTAATTGTATTCATATATCATCATTTCCTTTAGTATTCTTCTGGTAAAAGCATCACATAATAAAAAACGTCTACATCATCTTCTCGGATGACGTAGACTTTCTTAGGTAATGCATTTTGATTTTTTACATAGTTTGTATAGTGATATTCCAATTTGTATGCAGGTTGTTCTTGTTCATGTGTGATTGAGAGTATATTCTCATCTTCTTGTAATTTAAAAATGTGTAGGTAATCGGTATGAGGTTGATTATCTCTTTCTTCTACCATATGCCAAAGTAAGATTTGAAGGTCTAGAGATAGTTGTTTACTAATGCCTCTTGTGATATATCGATTGATTTTCATACTATTTTCCTCCATTTTGCTTTTCTTTC
>NZ_JAESLK010000038.1:0-32894 GCF_017892585.1 Staphylococcus sp. GDY8P57P
ACAATTATACGGACTTTATCTTAAATCACTCATTTCTATTTTTTAAATAATTATATCTTAAGAATTGTGAATATATAGAGAGAACATAGGTTCTTGATTTGTTATAATTATTTGTATTAAGTAATTTCGTTATAAAGTGGATTGAACAATATATTGCAGGTCTTTTTATTACAGATAATTACCGTAATAAAGGTATAGGAAGGTTTTTATTGGAAAGATTAAAAAGCGATTATAATGTACTTAATTTACATGTAAATGAGAAGAATGAAGGAGCCATTCGTTTTTATACAAAACATCAATTTGAAATACGATCTAAGGAATTTGAAGTAGAAACTCAAGAATATGAATATTTTATGAAATGGGATAGTAATTGAAATTACAAAAGTACCAATAAGTAATTTTATGTAAAAAGATAACAAATAATATACTCTATTAAGTCTTACAACTTGAGAGAGCTTTTTGTATATATTAAGCATTTATGCTACTAGTTGATATTAGATGTAAAGTATTTATAGTAGTAATATATCGTTTTATCTAGCTGTACGAAAAATCAATTACAAAAAACCCCATCAACAACCGATAAGCAGAACTCGTCAAGAGATGTCAGATAAGATAGTTTTAGTACTCTGTAATTTTAGGTATAAGGTATATTATAACCGTTTTAGCCTATCCATCCATCGCCCACTCATTCTATTCTAGCTTATCCACCCGACGCAATTTTCTGACTCATTCCAGCTTTGCGTATCCACCTATCGCCTTTACATACACACTTCATCTTTAAAATCTAAAATTTCCTTATGCTTATTCATTAACTATTCCTCCATACTCTTCTCATCGTTCTTTTAATTCACACACTCCCTTTTCCCTCGTCACTCAGTCATGGCAGTTTGTAATTTTTGTTCAATTAAGTCGATATGTGTACTGATCAAATTCCGTTGTTCATTCAAGAATTCTAGGTGTGCGCGTAACACGCTTGGGACATCTATTTGGTTTTGATAAAGCATGTCTGTGTTTTTTCGGATTTCTTTTAATGGCATATTCAAATTGCTTAAGCACTGGATAAATTTAATCATTTCGATATCGTCGTCTGTGTATAAACGCTTGTTATTGCTATCTCTGTCGATGTGTTTTAAGATACTCTTTTTCTCGTAATAACGCAGTTTGCTTTTAGGTATATTGCAATAATCTGAGACATATTCAATGTAATATTGTTTCATGTAAGCATATCCTTTCTCTTAAACCAAGGTTTAACTGATATTGTATTCTATATAAACATGAATGAGGAGGAAAGACAATGAAAAAGGCTTTAATTGTTGTAACAAACATTGCGAAATACGATAATTTAGAAAGACCTACAGGTGCGTGGTTCTCAGAGGTTACGCACTTTGCGAAAGATTTCTATGACGCAGGTTATGATGTTGATTTTGTAAGTCCGAACGGTGGGTATGTTCCTCTTGATCCTATCAGTCTTAGCCCTGAAATGATGGGAGCCGAGGACTGGGAATACTACACGGATCATGATTATATGAATAAATTTGGACAAACATTATCTCCAAAAGAGGTTAATCCTAGCGACTATCAAGCCATTTACTTTGCAGGTGGACATGGTGCGATTTGGGATTTTAGAAATAACAAAGAACTTAACGACATTGCGTTAAGTATTTACAATAACCAAGGCGTTCTCTCTTCTGTATGTCATGGTGCGGCTGGTCTACTCGACATTAAAGAAAATGGCGATTACCTCGTTCGTCATAAAGACGTGACTGGTTTTACAAATAGTGAAGAACAAGCAAATGGTACAACTGAATACATGCCATATTTATTAGAAGACGAATTTATTAGTAACGGTGCACATTTTAAAAAAGAGGATGACTGGAGCAATTTCGCAGTCGTAGATGGTCGCATTGTGACTGGTCAAAATCCTCAATCAGGACATGCTGTTGCTGAACATGCTTTAAAAATCTTAGCTAATCAATAATTTCATAAAGGAGCGATACACATGAAATCATTAATTATTGGTGCTAATGGTGGCGTTGGTCAACATCTTGTAAGTAAACTGAAAGAACGAGATGTTGATTTTACTGCCGGTGTTAGAAAAGAAGAACAAGTTGAAGTTTTAAAAGCAGATGGTATTGATGCAACTTACATTGATGTTGCAAAACAATCTATTGATGAATTAATAGAATTATTTAAACCGTATGATCAAATCCTTTTTTCCGTCGGTTCTGGTGGGAGCACAGGTGACGATCAAACAATTATAGTAGATTTAGACGGTGCAGTGAAAGCAATTAAAGCAAGTGAACACGTCGGTCGTCAACACTTTGTTATGGTATCAACGTACGACTCACGTCGAGAAGCTTTTGATGCGTCAGGCGACTTGAAACCATATACCATTGCTAAACATTATGCGGATGACTACTTAAGACATGCAAATTTAAAATATACCATCGTGCATCCAGGCGCTTTAACAAACGAACATGAAACGCAACAATTCAATATGAGTACGCAATTTGAAAATGTACAAAATCCGTCTATTACAAGAGAAGATGTAGCAGAAGTGCTTGTTTCTGTATTAACTGATGAAGTATTACAAGGTCACGAATTCCAAATCATCAATGGTGATTTGTCATTATCAGACGCAACGACTAAATATCTGGAGGAATAATAAATGAATAATCAACAAGTTGTACTTGCAAAACGACCACAAAGTATCCCTCAAGACGATGTATTTAGATTTGAAACAATAGAAACTCGAGAACCACATGCAGGTGAGGTTCAAGTAGAATCCATTTATGTATCTGTAGATCCTTACATGAGAGGCAGAATGAATGATACAAAAAGTTATGTTCAACCTTTCCAAGTGAATGAGCCATTACAAGGTCATATTGTTGGAAAAGTCACACAATCGAACGATGAACGTCTATCTGTCGGCGATTATGTCACAGGCATATTACCATGGAAAAAGATAAATACAGTGAATGGAGACGATGTGACCCCTGTGCCATCAAAAGATGTACCATTACATTTATATTTGAGTGTTTTAGGCATGCCGGGAATGACAGCCTATACAGGGTTGCTTCAAATTGGTCAGCCACAATCTGGCGAGACGGTTGTCGTGTCAGCTGCATCAGGTGCAGTAGGCTCTGTCGTAGGACAAATTGCTAAGATTAAAGGCGCAAAAGTTGTCGGTATTGCTGGTGGTAAGCAGAAAACAACATATTTAACAGATGAATTAGGATTTGATGCGGCCATTGACTATAAACAAGATGATTTCGCACAGCAACTCGAAGCGGCTGTACCAGATGGTATTGATGTGTATTTTGAAAATGTTGGCGGCGCAATTTCTGATGAAGTGTTTAAATACTTAAATCGATTTGCACGCGTTCCGGTATGTGGTGCAATTTCAGCATATAATAATGAAAAAGACGATATTGGACCACGTATCCAAGGAACGTTGATTAAAAATCAAGCATTGATGCAAGGTTTTGTAGTAGCACAATTCGCTGATCATTTTAAAGAAGCAAGCGAACAACTCGCACAATGGGTGTCTGAAGGTAAAATTAAATTTGAAGTGACGATAGATGAAGGTTTTGACAATTTACCTTCTGCATTTAGAAAGTTATTCACAGGAGAGAATTTTGGTAAACAAGTTGTCAAAGTCGCTGAAGAATAGAGAAGACTATGAAAAATATCATCGTAAGATTCATATTTAGTTTACTGTTTTATAAAAGTGGTGTTTCACACTTTAAAAATATAGATATGTTTTTAAAAATCGTGCCGTCCTATTTACCTTTCAAACACGCAATAGTTAAGTGTTCGGGCATATTAGAATTTATAATTGTTTTTTATGTACTCGGTGCTAAAAATAGATCACGCGTAAGAAAAGTAGTACAAGGATTCCTTTGGCTCGTATTTCCTGCAAATATTTACGCTGCACGTAAGAACATCTCTTATAAAGATGAAAGAGATAGAACAGATAGTGTTAAGCAGCATGTCATTCGTTTACCATTACAATTTGTCATGGTCGCACTTGCGAAACTATTATAAGACTTATCATAGCCACGCCTGGAACATTACTTTTGTTCCAGGCGATTTTTTAATATTTACACTTAAAATCGACGTATATCAAATGATTCTCTTGACAACGCTTATGTGCTCTTTGTTTAAATAAGCTCATATCAGACATTTACTTTTCAATTTTTCTATAGTGATAAGCTTCTAAATTAAGAAAAGCATAAGTTAATTTGCGTGTATGAGTGTAAGAATAAATAAAATAATTATATTTTCATATAATTATTATGTGGCATTGTACCATTAATGTAATAATGTGGCCTGTAAGACAAATATGAGGAAGGTTCTATAAGGTGCTTCTTATTATTGAAATTGTTAAAAAAACAAAATGCAATGAACTGACAAATTAAAATCGCTTTAAGTCGTATTCTCAAAGAATCTATAAATCACTCGTATATACACAGCCCCTTACTATCAGTTAAAGTGTCACTTTTCGGTTCTAATATTTATTATTCATAAGATATGCAATATATGATACAATTCATTCAAATGTATATTTGAATGAGGTGCTCTATGGTTCAGACTATTATAACTGCGGCAATACTTTATATTGCAACTGCGGTAGATTTATTAGTGATTTTATTAATATTTTTTGCTAGAGCAAAGACTAGAAAAGAATATAGGGATATTTATATAGGTCAATATCTAGGATCGATGATCCTCATATTAGTCAGTTTATTTTTAGCTTTTGTGTTAAATTATGTTCCAGAGAAATGGATATTAGGTTTATTAGGTTTGATCCCCATCTACTTAGGTATAAAAGTTGCTATTTATGATGATTGTGAAGGTGAAAAAAGAGCAAAAAAAGAATTAAACGAAAAAGGTTTGTCCAAATTAGTAGGGACTGTTTCTTTAGTGACAATTGCAAGTTGTGGTGCAGATAATATTGGTTTATTTGTCCCTTATTTTGTAGCATTGGATATTATTGAATTACTGACTACCTTAATTGTATTTTTAGTTTTAATTTTCTTTTTAGTATTCACAGCACAAAAACTAGCTAGAATTCCTGGTGTGGGTGAAATTGTTGAGAAGTTCAGTCGTTGGATTATGGCTGTTATTTACATAGCATTGGGCTTATTTATTATTATTGAAAATGAAACCATACAAACAATATTAGGATTTATATTATAAATTAAGGTGTGACTTAATATGAATAACAATAAAATTTGTGACGTCATTTGTGTTCATGAGGAAAAAGTGAATTATGCTTTAAGATTTTTAAAAGAAGAAAAAACTCAACGGCTTATCAATACATTATTAAAGATAAGTGATGAGAATAAGCTGAAAATTATATTAGCTCTAATTAAAGAGAAAGAATTATGTGTTTGTGACTTATCTATAACATTAGGTTTGAGTATAGCTTCAACATCACATCATTTGAGAGCGCTGTATAAAAGAGACGTGCTGGATTTTTACAAGGATGGGAAAATGGCATACTATTATATCAAAGATATAGAAATGAAATCATTATTAATAAAATGTATGACTTAAATATAAAGAAACGCTCACATTAAACGAGCGTTTCTTTGAATTCTTGTATTCTTTTTCCAATTTCATCTCTAACACGTTGAAATTCTGGCCATTCTTTTCCTGCTGGATCATCAAAGCCCCAGTGTTCTTTTTTAACATTAGGTGGTAATATAGGGCAATTATCGTCTGCATCACTACATAATGTTACGACCAAAGCTGACTGTTCTAAGATATCACTATCAATCAAATCTGATGTATGGTTTGAGATATCAATATCCACTTCTTTCATAGCTTCTATTGCTTTAGGATTAACACCATGTGTTTCAATACCAGCAGAATAGACATTCCAATCTTCACCCAATATTTCTTTTCCCCAACCTTCAGCCATTTGGCTACGACAAGAGTTTCCTGTACATATAAAATAAATTGTTTTCTTATCCATAATTAAAGCCTCTTTTCTTAAAATATGATTAGTGTAAGGTATAAACCTAAGAGTGTTACAAATAGGACCGGAATAGTAATGATAATTCCAGTTTTAAAGTATGTTCCCCACGAAATTTTCACACCTTTTTGTGTTAAGACATGTAGCCACAATAATGTTGCTAAAGAACCAATCGGTGTTATTTTAGGTCCTAAATCAGAACCTATGACATTCGCATAAACCATACCTTCTTTAATTGTTCCAACTACATTCGATTGTCCGATAGCAATTGCATCTATTAAAACTGTAGGCATATTATTCATAATTGATGATAACAAAGCAGATATAAAGCCCATGCCCATAACACTACTGAATAGTCCATAACTTGAAATATTGGATAATGCATCAGCTAAAATTGTGGTGATGCCTACGTTTTTCAAGCCGAATACGACTAAATACATACCAATTGAAAATAGGACAATATTCCATGGTGCACCTTTAATTACTTGTTTCGTATGCACAGCTTCGGAATTGCGAGCTAACAGTACAAAGATAAAAGCAATAATACCAGCAATAATTGATACAGGAATTTGGATAAACTCGCTAACAAGATATCCAACGAGTAGTACTGCTAATACTATCCATGAAAGCTTAAATAACTTAGAATCTTTAATTACACTTTTAGGATCTGATAGATTTTCTGTATCGAACGTTTTAGGTATGGATTTTCTGAAATATAGCCATAATACAACAATACTTGCAAGTAAAGAGAATAGATTGGGAATCATCATGCGACTTACATATTCAATAAATCCAATATGGAAGTAGTCAGCAGAAACGATATTAACCAAATTACTTACAATTAGTGGAAGAGACGTAGTATCTGCAATGAATCCACTTGCAATGATAAAAGGAAAAATGACTTTTTGATTAAACCCTAAATTTCTTACCATAGCGAGCACGATTGGAGTGAGAATTAATGCAGCTCCATCGTTCGCAAAGAAAGCTGCTACAATAGCGCCTAACAACATAATGTAGACAAACATTTTAAACCCATGACCATTTGAAGCTCTGACCATATGTATAGCTGCCCATTCGAAAAATCCAATTTCATCTAAAATTAATGAAATGAGTATAACAGCGACAAAGGTTAACGTCGCATTCCAAACAATCCCTGTAACTTCAATAACATCCGAGAGACTGACAACGCCTGTAATAATAGCGATGATAGCACCAAACAATGCTGTAATACCAATATCTAACCCCTTAGGTTGCCAAATAACAAACATGAGAGTTAAAAGAAAAATAATAATCGCTAGAATAGTCATTATGTACATTCACCTGTCTTTATCTTTTTACACATACATTGTTGAGTAGGAGAGCTAATATAAGTTAATTCATTGTTGATTGAATCTAAGGACTTATGATTAAGTCGGTACATGCGCTTAGTACCGTCTTTTCGTGTAGATACTAATTCATTATCTACTAGAATTTTCATATGATGACTTAATGTAGGTTGTGAAAATTGAAAATACGCTAATAAATCACAAGCACATAATTCACCGCAAGATAATAAGTCTAATATTTCTAATCGACTTGGATCCGATAAAATTTTTAATTGTAATGATAGTTCCTTATAAGACATATGGATGTCATCCCTCCTTTATTATAGATTATCATCTATATAGACAAATATCTATATAGATAATACTTTTTGCAATAATACATTTAATTAAAACCTTGTTTTAAACATCGATGACAAGGTCTAATGTAGGACGTGGAGACATCATTTTCGGAATGATATAAATAAATCCATAAATGGAGATAAATCGAAAATATTTATACCCCTAGGGGGTATGTGTTATAGTATAAGTATAGCTAATATAATATTTTCATAAATAGGAGGGGTTAATTTGAATAATAATGGTGAAGAGCATAATCATCAAAATCACATGAATCATTCCAATCACATGCATCATGATAACCATGCCTCACATCATCATAGTGGCCATGCACATCATCATGGAAATTTTAAAGTTAAGTTTTTTGTTTCATTAATTTTTGCAATACCTATCATTCTTTTATCGCCAATGATGGGTGTTAACTTACCTTTTCAATTCACATTTCCAGGTTCTGAATGGGTAGTGTTAATATTAAGTACAATTTTATTCTTTTATGGTGGTAAACCGTTCTTGTCTGGTGGTAAAGATGAAATTGCTACAAAAAAACCAGGCATGATGACCTTAGTTGCCCTAGGTATTTCAGTAGCTTATATTTATAGCTTGTATGCTTTTTATATGAATAACTTTAGTAGTGCAACTGGTCATACAATGGACTTTTTTTGGGAATTAGCAACCTTAATTTTAATTATGCTATTAGGACATTGGATAGAAATGAATGCTGTCGGAAATGCTGGAGATGCTTTAAAGAAAATGGCAGAACTGTTACCTAATAGTGCTATTAAAGTTATGGATAATGGCCAACGCGAAGAAGTTAAAATATCAGACATCATGACTGATGATATCGTCGAAGTAAAAGCCGGAGAAAGCATTCCGACAGATGGTATTATCGTTCAAGGACAAACATCTATAGATGAATCCCTAGTCACTGGAGAATCTAAAAAAGTACAAAAAAATCAAAATGACAACGTCATCGGGGGTTCTATTAATGGGTCTGGAACAATACAAGTCAAGGTTACAGCTGTGGGAGAAGATGGATATCTTTCTCAAGTTATGGGACTTGTTAATCAAGCACAAAATGATAAATCTAGTGCTGAATTGTTATCTGATAAAGTAGCGGGTTATTTATTCTACTTTGCTGTAATTGTTGGCGTGATTTCTTTTATTGTCTGGATGCTCATTCAAAATGATATTGATTTTGCATTAGAACGTCTTGTAACTGTGTTAGTCATTGCTTGTCCACATGCTTTAGGCTTGGCAATACCTTTAGTCACTGCACGTTCTACTTCAATTGGTGCACATAATGGTTTAATTATTAAAAATAGAGAGTCTGTAGAAATAGCTCAACATATCGATTATGTAATGATGGATAAAACTGGTACTTTAACTGAGGGTAACTTTTCTGTGAATCATTATGAGAGCTTTAAAAATGATTTGAGTAATGATACAATATTAAGCCTTTTCGCCTCATTAGAAAGTCAATCTAATCACCCATTAGCTATAAGTATTGTTGATTTTGCGAAAAGTAAAAATGTTTCATTTACTAATCCACAAGACGTTAATAATATTCCAGGTGTCGGATTAGAAGGTCTAATTGATAATAAAACATATAAAATAACAAATGTCTCTTATCTTGATAAACATAAACTTAATTATGACGATGACTTGTTTACTAAATTAGCTCAACAAGGTAATTCAATCAGCTATTTAATTGAAGATCAACAAGTCATTGGCATGATTGCTCAAGGAGATCAAATTAAAGAAAGCTCAAAACAAATGGTAGCTGATTTACTATCAAGAAATATTACACCAGTCATGCTTACAGGTGACAATAATGAGGTGGCACACGCTGTCGCAAAAGAATTAGGTATTAGTGATGTCCACGCACAACTCATGCCAGAAGATAAGGAAAGCATTATAAAAGATTATCAAAGTGACGGTAATAAAGTCATGATGGTTGGAGACGGTATCAACGATGCGCCGAGTCTTATAAGAGCCGATATTGGTATAGCAATTGGTGCAGGCACAGATGTTGCAGTGGATTCAGGTGATATCATACTTGTTAAAAGTAATCCATCAGATATTATTCATTTCTTGACCCTTTCAAATAATACTATGAGAAAAATGGTGCAAAACTTATGGTGGGGTGCAGGTTATAATATTGTTGCTGTACCTTTAGCAGCTGGTATTTTAGCATTTATCGGCTTGATTTTATCACCTGCAATAGGTGCTATTTTAATGTCACTAAGTACGGTTATCGTTGCAATTAATGCTTTTACATTAAAATTAAAATAAAAGATAGGAGTTTTATTATGATTAAAAAATTATTTTTTATGATATTAGGATCATTACTAATATTATCAGCTTGCTCCAATAATGATGAAAAAGATAAAGACACTAATGACCAAAAAAGTGAGAGCCATATGAAGCATAATGATGAAAGTAAAGTTCCAGAAGATATGAAATCGACTAATGAGGGTGAATTTAAAGTGGGAGATAAAGTAACGATTACAGCAGGGCATATGCCAGGTATGAAAGGTGCAGAAGCTACTGTAAAAGGTGTGTATAAAACATATGCCTATGTTGTAAGTTATAAACCCACAAATGGAAATGAAAAAGTAAACAATCATAAATGGGTCGTAAACGAAGAGATTAAAGATGCACCTAAAGATGGATTTAGCAAGGGCGATACTGTTAAATTAGAAGCAAGTCATATGTCTGGTATGAAAGGTGCTACAGCCAATATAGATAACGTGAAAAAGACTACTGTTTACGTAGTTGATTACAAATCCAAAGATAATGGTAAAATCAATAAAAATCATAAATGGATGACAGGAAATGAGTTGAAAGCACGATAAAAATCTAGTTCTTAATTGAGAAATAAATAGATATAAAAATATCCTCCTTAATCAATAATTTAAATAACTTATTATTGTTAAGGATGATATTTTTTAGTGTGTAAATTAAAAAGAATTTTAGAAGAATAACATTTATCAAAAAACTGTTTATTACCTTATTAAATGATGACAGTCGTTTAAATATTAGTGATTTAGTGATTACAAGGTTTTACTAAGCGCATATCTACTATATAAGTTTAAACAATGCCACGAAATAAGAAGAGTTTTCCAAATTAGACAGTTGCGAGTGGAAATCTCTTCTTTTGATTTTCAAAGGTATATTAATTATACTTATGTTGTGAATAAATTGTGACACCCCATAAAAATAACACCTCATGATTTTGTTAATTTTTAGATGTCATAATAAAGGTATTTACTAAAATTATTTCTGAAGGGTAGTGTAGAGATGAATATTAAAAATGTAGTTGTCGCTGGTGGCGGTGTATTAGGTAGCCAAGTCGCTTTTCAGGCTGCGTATTCAGGTTTTAACGTTTCAATTTATGATGTGAATAAAAAAGGGCTTGAAGCGGCAAAAGACCGTTTAGAAAAATTAGTACCGCGTTATATTAAAGATTTAGATGCGCCAGAAGACAAATTAAAAGCAACCGTTAAAAGCATCCAAACTTCAACAAATTTAAAAGAAATTGTCGCAGATGCGGACTTAGTGATTGAAGCCATTCCTGAAAAATTATCAATAAAACAATCATTTTATAAAGAACTTGGAGAAGTTGCGCCAGAAAAAACAATTTTCGCAACAAACTCCTCAACATTATTACCAAGTGATTTTAAAGATGCAACAGGACGTACAGATCGTTTCTTAGCGTTACACTTTGCGAACGAAATTTGGTTAAATAATGTCGGCGAAATTATGGCGACTAAAGACACAGATCGTGCTGTATTTGATGAAGTTGTTGAATATGCAGGAGCAATGGGCTTACACCCAGTGTCAATTAAAAAAGAACATGCAGGTTACGTTCAAAACTCACTTCTTGTGCCATTCTTCCACGTGGCTGAAGAAATGTATGCGAATGAAGAAGAAACACCACAAGAAATTGATAAAATTTGGATGAACGCTATACGTATGAACGTGGGTCCATTCGGTGCGATTGACGTCGTTGGTTTAAATACAAATACTGCTATCGTACAAGCAGAATATGAAAAAGACGGCACACCTTGGAAAAAAGCGTACGTTGACAAAAATAACGTCAAAATCCAAAATGGTGAACTTGGTAAAGCAACAGGTAAAGGATTCTACACATATCCAAACCCTGAATATGAAACTTGGGACATTCCTGTAGGCGAAAAACCATCTGACGAACATTTACAACAAGCCGTCGCGAATGACAACAATGGCGTGTTATCTAAATTGTTATTGTCTTTATTCAAAGCCGCTGAAGATTTATACGTTAACGAAATTGCAGAAAACGATGTCATTGATACAACTTGGCATATTAACTCACGTTCACCTATTGGACCATTCGAAATGATGGATGCGATAGGTATTGATAAAGTCATTGAAATTCATGAAAAATACGACAACAACATTGATCAAGACGTGATGAAATTTTTAGAATCACGTCGTGGCAAAACATTTTATTCTTAAAAATGTGTGAATCAAATTAAGCGCGCTCATCTTCAAATAGATGGGCGCGCTTTTTTAGGATGTTCATCTTTTGTGGTGGGCAGATAATTAAAAGTAACTAATTTTATATTTAACTTAATCATAACACGTAGTAATCACTACATTCATTTAAGCGTACAGTTAATTATTAATTGTGCGCTTTTTGAGTACTATCATTTCTTTAATGCTCGCTTGCCAAGGCGCCTCACTTTAACTAATTTTGGCTTTGTTAAACAATGGAAGCCAAAATGGATTTTCAGTTCGGCTTGTTGCCTTAGGCGTCTCGCATTAGAAATGATTGTTACGCCATATAGTTATATGAGTGTTTGTGACATGTTAAGTAGCGATTACTACGTAATATTTATGCGACGTCATTTATTAATAAACCATGCTTTTTACGTCATTGATACAACTTGAAAATAATAAGTATTCTGGCTTTAAAGTTATTAAAGTTTCGATAACCATACGATACACGTTTAATTAGCTTAATTTTATTATTGATACCTTCAATCGCTCCATTGTTAAACATAGGGTGCTGGATTGTTGCGTAAAGGACATACTCGTATTTCTTATAGAATCGAATCACACGCCAAACACCACGCGATACCTGTTTCTTTTCGACACCTCGCAGTATTTCTTTGAAACGTAACCAATCACATTGTTTCAATGCTTCTCGAAGTTGGTGGACTAACATATATGTGTCATAGAGCTGTTGATCAAGATTTAATAGATACCCTAGAATATCTCTTGAGGTTGTGTATGTTTTGAAAGACTTTGACCAGAAGTATTCATAGCTATTAATATCTTGTCTGTCGGAAAGGAAAAGTCTCCAGTGTTTTTTCAGTTTCGTGTAATCGGTTGAAGATTTATAACGATAAGCATTCATAACAGAAATACGTTGCTTATTAAGTTCACGGTTAAGGTGCTGAACGATATGAAAACGATCAAAGATTAAAATCGCATTTGGGAATACTTCATGAACGAAGTTAGTATATGGCTCATACATATCCGCTGTTACAGTTCTAACAGCTATTCTTTCACGTCGGTCAAAGCGATAGAAATATTCTTTGAGCTTATGAATGCGTCTATCTTCTAAAATATCGATAATCTGATTCGTTTCATTATTTACAAAAAGAAAACTCATCGCCGTTGTCACGTTCTTAACGCTTTTAAACTCATCTATGGAGATATGTCTGGGTAAGCCTGATGAAGGTTTGACTGTCAGTGATTGTGAAAGTTTATGAAGACATCTTTTAACTGTACTCGGTGAAACACTACAATCATTGGCAATGTCTAGTTCGGATTGTACACGAGTGAGTCTATGTGGAATCGCTAACTTCACGCGATTCGTAATAAAACAGTGACTATCAACAATGCTTGTTTGAGCCGTGAAAGTCTTTGAACAGTGTAAACATTTAAAGCGTTCTTTCGCTAAGTTAAGATAAACATTAGACTCTTGAGATTTTAACAACGTCAAACGCGAAACACGTTTACCGTGCTTATGTATTTGCCCGTCATTGACACAACCACACTTCATACAAGCTTCAGGTTTATAAGAAAGGGTTCCATAAACAACTGTAGAAAGCTGACCACGCACTTCTACATCTTCCTCCACCTTCATAACTTGAATATTTTCATCTTTAATTTTTAGTAGTTTTAATATATCATTACACATAGGCGCATCATGTCTCCTCTCGATTTTTTGTTTGGTCACTTAAAATTATAGAGGCATGAGCGCTTTTTTTGTATCTAAAATGATTAAAAACATAAAAGGCGGGATAGCATTTCATGCCATCCCACCACAAAAGATGAAGAACCAATATAGAAAAGAAAGTGATGAATAATGTCTATTGTAAAAATTCAAGGAGTGAAAAGATTAGATAATGCAATAAATAATGAAGTTGACACAAAATTATGTCATCTTGGTAAAATAAGTGTCAAATAAGGAGCCATTTTTCTTTCTTTTTTGTAGATAGACATTGTTAAACCAACAAAAATTAGCAATCCATTTTATATGCTAATTGGATTGCTAAAAGGTTTGTTATTTTATGTTTTGTACTATTAAACTTAACCCGTTAGATAATGGCACGCTACCCTCTTATATTCATTCAGTATGAAGTAACAATTGATCTAAATCCATTATTTTAATTTTCTTTTTCGGTAACTGTTTGATCAATCCAAGTTCTTCTAGATTAGTAAATTTACGGCTGATTGTTTCTGGTGTGGTACCAAGATACGAGGCTAAATCCTTTTTGGACATTGGTAAGATAATCGTTGGACTATTGCCACTTCCCTTTTCAACATTCTCAGCTAAAAAGGATATAATGCGGGTTTCTACATTTTCAATCGCTACTTGTGTGGTTTGTTTTTCAGAATCCTTCAAACGCATAGTTACTTCTGACAGTATTTTTAATGAGATCTGCGGATATTTCACCAAATACTCTTGTAAATCCTCTCGTTTAATTAAACAAATGGATGTATTTTGTAGTGCTTCCGCATAGTTCTCATGAATACTTCCAGGTTGGAAAATAGCGACTTCACCTGTAAAATCACCGGGATTTAAAATGCGAACAAGTTGTTCTTTTCCAGAATCCGATAAGCGATAAATCCGAGCCTTACCCGAATTGATAATATATAAGGTATCATCTTCCTCATCTGCACGGAATAACATTTCCCCTTTTTGTAGATGAAGTGTCTTGGCAGATTCCGCAATCAAATCCATTTGTGAGTCTTTCAAATGGTTAAAAATAGGAACAATACGAATACATTCTGCATGTCCATGTTGGTGATGACAACATTGGTTTTGTTCCAAAATAACCTCTCCTTTTTATAAAAAGCCTAAGAGGGCATCTTAGGCTTCCTTTCTATTCACTCGATTAAGCAGGTTTTACCTTTGATTTGACAACAGGATATCCTAAGTCTTCAATTGCCTTTTCGATATCGTTAATAGCGACTGCTTCTGAATCAAAATCTACTTTTACTTTACTTGCATTGAACATTACTTTCAAGCTATCTTGATTCACACCGTTTATTCCTTTCGCCGCATTTTCAATCTTTTGCATACAAGATGGGCAAGATAAGGTTTCTAATTGAATCGTTGCTTTTTGCATAAATCATTTCCCCCTTCATTTTTTAACGACCGTAAACCAATCTATTCTTTTGTTTTTGAGTTACTTTAAGCCTGATATGCTTTATCTACTTCTGATAACATCTCGAATGTGCCTGCATACGTTTCACATACATCTCCAGGAATGGTGTAGTTGTCTGTGATTTTTCGTAATTGAGCAAATTCAGCATCTAAGTCAGGTTTGTTCGTACCTGCGTCTTTTACTTTTCCACTAATTGTTTCAAACAATTCACGTACTTCAAAGGCTTCTGGGTGATTCTTACCATGGGCCCGTGTAATTGCAGTGGTGTATAAATCCAGTTTTTCAAAATGGTTTGTTATTACTTCGTTAAATGTTTGTTCAGACATTATTATTTCCCTCTTTCTATATATAATTTTTGTTATGTGTGTTTGTCTTAGGCAGATTTTACTTTTGATTTAACAACGGGATATCCTAAGTCTTCAATTGCCTTTTTGATATCGTTAACGGTGATCATTTCTGAATCAAAATCTACTTTTACTTTACTGGCATTGAATAATACTTTTAAGCTATCTTGATTAATCCCATTTAATCCTTTCACCGCATTTTCAATCTTTTGCATACAAGATGGACAAGATAATGTTTCTAATTGAATAACTGCTTTTTGCATGAATTATTTCTCCTTTCATCTTATCTTTGACTTTTTTGTTTTCCCTCTTCTTCTTTACAATTTAAGTATAGCTGAGGTTCAACGAAATAAAATTGACTCAAATCAAGTTTCAAGAAAAAGTAGGGGGGAGTATTTTGTTCTTCCTACCTGAATACTTCCCCTTTATCATTCGTCAAGACCGCTTTCTATTAAATTTATCCTCTCAAACGGTATCGAAGCAATCTCATACCATTCAAGATGACTACTAAGATACTTGCTTCGTGAACCAACATCCCGATTGACATATTCATCCATTCACTAAATAGTAGGCTAGCAAGTAAGATTAATACCACACCAACTGCTATGGCGATGTTCTGTTTCATGTTTCTTGAAGTTGATTTTGTTAAGCCTAATGCGTGTGGTAAACGACTAAAGTCAGAATTCATTAAAACAACATCTGATGTTTCAATTGCAACATCTGTTCCACTTCCCATGGCGATTCCGATATCTGCTAAGGCTAATGAAGGACTATCATTCACTCCGTCACCGACAAAGGCAATGATCCCGCCTTCTGCTTGCATTTTTTCGATATAAGCAGATTTTCCTTCTGGAAGCATATGACCGTGTGCTTCTGTTAACCCAAGTTCTCGAGCAACTAAATCTACGGTTCCTTGGTTGTCCCCAGAAAGAACGACAAGGTTTTTGACCCCTAGTTTTTTCAGTTTTTGAAGATCTTTTTTAACACCTGGACGGATTTGATCCCGAATACCCATCAGAACGTTTAATTCTCCGTCGACCGCAGTTAACACAAGAGAATTCCCATTTTTCTCAAAGCGTTCGACGTCTTTTTTAGCTTTTTCGCTTAATTTCACATTTTCCTTTTCCATTAATGCTACGTTACCAACGGCTATACGATGAACACCTATTTTTGCTACAATTCCGCCACCTTTAACGACTTCGGTTTCTTCAACAGTAGAGAAAGTTGTCTCGCAAATATCCTGTAGGACAGCTTTCGCTAGTGGGTGGTCCGATTCACGCTCCACACTTGCTAAATATCCTAGAACCTCTTCAGTATTTTTTCCGTAAAATTCTTTTTCGGCAACTTCAGGATTTCCTACTGTCAATGTTCCTGTTTTATCAAAAACGATAGTATCTACTCTGCTAAAGTCATTGATAACTTCACTACCTTTTAAGAGGACACCATTACGTGCACCGTTTCCGATACCGGCAACGTTGGATACAGGAACCCCGATAACTAATGCACCTGGACATCCTAAAACAAGAATCGTGATAGCTAGTTCAATATCTTTTGAGAAAAACCAAACAATAAAACCAAGGACTAACACAGCTGGTGTATAATATTTAGAGAATCGGTCAATGAAACGTTCTGCTTCTGATTTGGAATCCTGTGCCTCTTCCACTAATTCGATAATTCTACCAAATGTTGTATCTTCTCCAACGCGATCAGCTCGAATTTGGATCGTTCCATTTTCTAAGATAGATCCTGCAAATACTTCAGAATCAACCTTTTTACTTACAGGTAAAGATTCTCCAGTAATACTTGCTTCATTAATGTGACCTTCACCAGTTAACACTGTTCCATCTACCGGAACTTTTGCACCCGTTTTAACTAATAAAATATCACCTTCGTCTACATCATTGACATCTACTTCTTCAAATTCTCCGTTTTCCATTTGCTTTAAAGCACTTTCTGGTGCCAGCTCTGTTAATTCTTTAATGGCAGAACGTGTTTTGTTCAAGGTACGTTGCTCCAAGTATGAACCAAATAAGAATAAGAAAGTAACGATGGCTGATTCCTCATAATTTTGAATCAATACTGCCCCAATAACTGCAATGGTAACTAAAACATCAATACTGACAACTTTTACTTTTAATGCCTGATAGGCTTGGATTGCAATCGGCGCCACACCAAGAATGGATGCAATGATGAGCGACCAATTGAAAATGGCCATGTTGTCTAAGGAAAATCGTCCGAAGAATGCAAGTGCAATCAAAATTGCACTGACCAGTGTAATGGAATTCTTTTTACTTAATATATATCTTTGCATGTTGATTCCCTCCAATTTCATTTGTATTCCTTGTTGATGACTCTAGTATAGGATGTTTCTATGAAATAAAAATTGATTAGTATCAAGTTCTATTGTAAAAGTGAAAAATTATAAAAGAACAGCAAAACAAATCTAACTGTTTTACTGAATAACTCTTATATATTATCGAACATACAATAAAGATGTCCTGTTTTTGAGTGTCCTGTTTTTTACTACACGGTAGGATTGGCTTAATATCAACCTTTACTCGTTTTTTAGCTATTTCTACTGTTATTAAAGGCGTTGCGCGAACGTTGCTTTGTAAAAGAACCGAAAAATGATAGATTATAAGTCAGAGAGGAGTTAGCTATGGATATTGGTTCGAAAATAAAAACTAAAAGAAATGAATTGAATTTAACTCAACAAGATCTAGCTGAAAAGGTGTTTGTTACGCGACAAACGATTTCTAAATGGGAATTGGGAAAAAGTACACCGGATTTAATTAGTTTGAAATTGTTAGAGAAAGCATTAGTTGCTGACTTCTTCGAAAATGAGATGGTCAGTCAATCGGAAGGAGCAAAATCAATGAATAAAAAAATACAATTTAAAGATATTCTTTTTACTTTGTTACTCGGTTTATCATATCTACCCTTACGCATTTTATTTACCTTCTATGAAAAGCATCGATCATCAAAATTTTCAGCCTATATTGTTAAACCTGCTTTTATCACTTTATTTATTTATTTCATTGCAAGTATTCGGTCAGAATTTCTCTTTTCAGTAACTCTTGTAACAATAGCTCTTTACTTTGCCTTCACTCTTTATCATGAAGCTTAATTGGTCAGTTATTGATGAAAAAAAGCAACAATTCTTGTTAAAAATTGAGATGAAAATTCTAATTGTTCACTAAAAGAACTTTAGCAATATAGTTCCTTTAGAGAACAATTATCCAGTTAAGACTACTGATTGACTTAGCAAATGAAACAGAATTAGCACAAGGATATGTACCTTTTTATGAAAGATATATACAAACCTTCCACCCAACATTTTTTGAATACGATCATCTGGTAGGCTTTTCTGACAAGCTAGATGAAAAGATTTTAGAAGTAAATAAAATAGATATTAGAAATGTAGATCAGCTAGAAGATAAACTTATGAAAGTTCTAGAAGTGTTAAATGAGTATAGGAAAGATAGTCCTGAATAGAAATCTAACGCCCTACTGTTGTTTTGACACCACCATAAAGCCAACAGGAAAGATTTATTAGCTTAATAGTGGGGGTTAACTTTATGAAGCATTTAAATCGTTTCTAAGAGCTTCTGATTATCTAAATATATAAATATACCTACACAACAAACAAAGCCAAACAAGAAGGCATATAACAAGTTATAGAGTTTATTTTATCTCTTTCAATCATTCTTATAATAATCGATAAGTGTTTGGTAAAAATTTGTGATTACTAATAAGTAATGGAGTGATTGATATGAAATCAATTAAATTAGTAAAATATAAAGGGATTCTACATACCAGTAAACGGATAAAGGATACAAATCATTTAAAAAAATCTTTACCCTACTTAGATAAATCTATAAAGAGGCTAGATAATAACTATTCGCCTGCTATTATTAAATTAAAATTACCCAATTTTGATATAGTTAGAATTAAACCGCATTTAACAAATATAGAGAATATAGTGAGAAAAGCTCAAAAGCATGCACCAACAATAAATAATTTAATGGCGGGTAATATAATTAAAGTAAATAGAGCTTTAAATGATAGCTTTAAAGTTCATAAGAATTTGATCAATAATATAACGACCAATATCGATATTAGTAAGTTACAAAAAACATTTAATTTATTAAAAGAAAGTTTAATTGAATTCATAAAGTATAGCGAGAAATACAGGCTGAGTATGAAACTAGAATATTTTTCTGATTACTATGATATTTATCTTGAAAAACACAAAATCACTGATGAAGATATTTATGTAACTTTTAAATCCCATTACGTGACCATAAAAAATAATCTTATTGAAAATGATTTTTACTATCCAAAGAGATCCTATATACAGAGGGTTATAGATAACTTTGAAAATAAGCGGTATACAGAAACTTCTATGCTTGCATTAGCATCTATTGATTATTTAACTATATATAATACGTTTCAGGAAGAAAGAGAAGCTAATTATAAAAGTATAAATATGATTTTGAATAAAGATTTACTCGATAACGAGGAAGAAATCGAACAAGTTATCACTCAATATACTGTTAAGTTGATAAAAGAATATTATGGTATTAATAACGATATAGATGATCCAGACTACATTAATAGAAATAGATTAATGCACGGTATTATGGATATTGAATCAATTAAGAAGATTGATTGCATAAAACTTTTGTATCTAATAGATGTATTGTCAACTATTAAAGTTGAGTTAGTGAAAGATTAGGGAGAGTTATCACTTATTTTATATTATAAGCAATTTTGTTCAAAAACCTCATCACTAACCGATAAGCAGAAGCGTATCATAAATGATAGGATTCCATATATTATTTTAGTATATAGGAACAGATAGACAATAAATTTATACATATTGAGGAGAAAAAGATGAACGAAATTGACAAATGGAAGCAGAAATTCAATGCATTACCACGTATACCTAGATCACAATCTAAATTTGGGTATGTAGATACAATAAAAACTATTTTTCACAAAATAATTACTAACTCAGAACTTGAAACTGTTGTAAAAATTGATGGCAGCAAAACAGAACACACATTAAAACATTACATAGAAATACTATTAAGATATCAATTTATAAAAAAAGACAATGAAAACAATTATTATATAGTAGAAAGTTTAATAAATTTTGAAGAGGAAAGTTTTAGGGAAGATTTATCTGAATTTATACAATTACATGTGAAATATATATCTGAGTTATTGTTTTTTATAAGAGAACCTAAAACTACTAGAGAAATTTTAAACTATGCAAATGAAAATTATAATATGTCTTGGAAACAAAACGGACAGATTCATGAGCGTTTAGCGTGGTTAAATGATTTAGGTTTAATTAATTCAATGAGTTATAAACAATTATATGTTATCAACCAAGAGGGAGTAAATTTTATAGAAAAATATCCACCTTTGAAATCTTTTAATATATCTGAATATATTAAGGATATAACCGCAAATGAAAAATTAATTAAATTACCAGAATGGGTTGAAGAGTTAGGTTGGAACGTCAACAATATTGATAGAAAAGATGGATTAGGTTATATTCCTGGAGGCAGATCAAAAGCAACTGAACTGATATTAAGCATAATAGAATTTACTTTGAATGCTAAAGATACAGAGTCATTAAATAATTATATTAATATTGAGTTCAAGTGCAAGGAATCATCTGTAAATAGTTTTTTAACATTTCTAACTAATTTAAAAATTATAGATAGAATTGGAGAAAAGGTTTATGAAGCTTCAGATTATGGTATTAAACTATTAAATTCTGACCGTCCAGACTTGTATCTGTTATTCTTTATAAACAAAGAATATAAATATATTTTTGAAATACTTTTCGTGTTAGAAGAGTCGCCTCAAGAACCTAAAGAATTAATAGCCAGAGGTGTAACTGAATTTAATATGAGTTCTGAAAGACTTGATAGAATTAGGGAAAGACTAGCCCATTTAAAAAATGCTAATTTGATCTTGAATGATAAAGGTAAAAAGTTAAAATTATCAAATCGAGGGAATTTATTATTATCAGTGTTAAAAGGTAAAATGAGTATTAATAACTCTGCAAATAAAGAAAATAGTTTATTAAAAAATAATGAAGAGAGTTATAAAAATTTATTAAAAGAAGTTCGCTTAGCATCGACTAATTCTTCTAATCCGCACGATTTTGAAAAATTATTAGAAAAAACATTTATTGAACTAGGTTTTAAAACTAAATTGTTAGCGCAATCAGGCACTACAGATATTTTATTAACGGCTAGAACAGTTCCAGATTATACGTATAAAGTAGCTATTGAAGCAAAGACAAATAAGGAAGGTAAAATTACTGAAAACTTAGTGAATTTTGATGCGCTTAAAGAACATAAGAAGAAGCATGATGCAGATTTTATAGTAATAGTTGGCAAAAATTTTAATGGAAGATTAAAAAGATTTGCTGAAAACAATCAAGTTTTATTATTAGATATAGATAATCTTGAATTATTAGTAAAAAGGCATCAAGTATATCCTTTACAAGCAATTGAATATAAAAAATTATTTAATCAAGTTGGAGAAGTAGATATAAGCGTTTTGGATAGTACCTATAATAGAATGCGTAGATATAATGTATTATTTAAATCTATTATACAAACTTTAATAGAAAATAGTGATGACGAATTTACAAAGGGTATTTTAACTATACGTGAAATTTATATGCTTATAAAAAATATAGATGAGTTTAATGATGAAGATTTAACTAAAGAAGAAGTAGATAATATGTTAAATTTACTTTCAAATCCATTAATTGGGTGTGTAGGAAAGGAAAAAAATGGTTATTATGCGAAAGGATCTTTAGTTGACGCTCAATTAAAATTTGGATTTTACTATTCCGCATCAATAAAATAAGCCATTATTTATGATTTTAAGCTTTTTAACCGCTTTTATTGAATTTGACCTTTGATTTAAAAAGTAATTTTTATTTTGATGAAAAATTTAAATTTTGAAAACATCTTCATTCACGAATATAAAAGAAGAGTATTATATTATGAACAATATTTAGATACATTTCTGTAAAGAAAGAGTACAAATAAAGTCTAATGAATTTTGAAAGTATGGACAGCATTTTAAAAATAATAAGTTTAAAAGAGTTATAAGATGAACATGGATAATGATGAAACGAAAATAGTTAGTAATTTAAAACTCTATAGGGAGTTGAATTAATAGTTTGTGAAAGATACTCCTTTTCATTTAATAATAATCATACATTAAGTCTACATGAGTAGTAGATAACTCTTCGCCAAATTCCTTAATATAATCGAGTATATTGGTAATATAGGTATCTTCAATTTTTATTTTTTGGGGGATACCTTTTAAACAATGAGTAGAATGATTTTTATATGGGATTGATAGATCAATAACATCATATTTTAAAGTAACTGGGTTTTTATAGACAAAATAGCTTAATCTCATGCTATCTATAAATTGATTGAATGAACCAAATGACATTAACCAATTTAGAGTTGCTTCTTGTTCATAAGCTTTTTGCATTTTTAGAGAGATTGCATTCTCATAAAATGATTTAATGTCAAATAAAGCATAATCAATTCTATCTTTTAATAAAGTGCCTTTTAATTGATTAAGGGAATTTTTTTGTACTGGAAAAGCCAAATGACCCATTTTGTTACCTCTAATAAGTTCTAAATCTTCTAACCATTGTTTGTTACCTTTTCTACATTGGAATAGTGGTTTCCATCCAATGATGGCATCTAGGCTACATTTTTGATTGTTGACACTAAGATAGTATGGATTATCAATGTATTGCGTTTCTTGAAATTCATTATAAAAATCTTGCATTTCAGCTACGAGTGCTTTACCTATACCATCAGGATCTACATATATAGATTCAATTAAAGATTTGAGTTTACGCAAAGAGTTATCTTTTTTTAATTTATTGTTTTGATGGTAATAAACTGCATCTTTTTTTACTATCTTCCAAAATTCACTTTCATATAGTGATTTTATTAAATTAATATCATTCTGATAAACATATTGTTTCATTAATTAACCTCACTTTTTTAATAGTAGCTTTATAATAAATTGGACTGATGAATTTTGTCATCAGTCCAATTTATTATAGAGCCAAAAAATGCTTCCTATTCCATTCAGAATAGGAGACATACGTCTACGTAGGTACACTTTAAAAAGTCTTAAAGTTAAACTACATGTATATAATCCTATCCTGAAAATAACATTAAAAGGCATTACAAATAAAGTACGCATGTAAAGTAAAAACCCTTCATTGTCATAGATTCAAAATAGAATTATTTAATCATGTAATCAGTTCACCCTTTTTATTTAATTAAGTTAAGCGTATAGGATAGCGTTGTGAATGTCAAAAGTCACAATATAGTTATAAATACTATTTATATAATGTAGTATCTATATTAAAAAGCATTAGATAAAAACTCAAATCGCATTGTTAATCGATACGCAGAAAAGTAAGAAATAGAAAAAGCCTCCATAATAAATAGAGGCCTTTTATGAAAATTATACTCAATCAAATAACTATTAATTGTTTTTCTTTTTTACGTAAACGGCTGATACTAGTGATATCAAGCCAAATATAATAAATGCAATGAACATCCATACTGTGCCGTTCATAGTTAAGTTAGTGCTGGTATATAGTAATTCCTTTAAAGTGTTTACATAATGATAAAATGGATTCCAAGGTAAAATATAATCTTGATAGAATTTTGGCACCATGACTTTAGGTAACATCACTGCTTGAATTGTGAAGAATAGATATAAGATAAATATTGGAATAGCGCCAAATCCTATCCATACCATCAAGCCTAGTATGAGTAGAGCAAATCCTAATATGGCAATTGCTATGAATATTGCTGTGTCTAATGGATGATTAAAATTAAAGTTCAATACACTACCTGTATAATAAACATAAGCAAATGCACCAGCGAAAGCAGCTATTGTTACTGATAGGATAACTTTACTTGTAAACCATAATTTATCTTTATGTGATGTTAATTTTTCTCTGTTTTTAAAGGCAAAGAATGATAGAACTGCAGTAATCATTGCTGAAAACCATATTGGTGTGAACATTGCTGAAGCAGCATTTCCATTACCTTGATGATCTTTAACTTTATTTAAAGTTGTCGTTTCAACTTCGACAGGATTCACAAATTGATTAAATTGCTTACTTGGTAAATCTATTTGATTTTTTGCTAATAACTCAACATTTTGCTTACTAATCTGATTATTAAGGTTCTCTGTAATTTTACTTAGTGCTTGTTGAGCAATATTGGATACTTGCCCATTACTGCCTTGATTAATGAATGTTTCGATATGTGCTTGTTTTGGTTTTGGTATTTCTTGATCACCATTACCCATTTTTGCTTGCATTGCTTTAACTTGTTGTGGTGACAGTTCACCAGATTTGATTTTTTCTTTAACCTCATGTTGTTTTTCAGTCATAATTTTACTTTGAGCATGACTAATTGCATGTTTAGAGAAATCTTTTTCAAAGACGATAGCTCCAATATATTTATTATCTTTTAGTCCTTGCTCAAGTTCATTTCTATTTTTTACGGCCTCCCACTTCAACGTCTTATTATCACTTAGCTTCAAATTATCTTCTAAGTTCTTGCCAATGTTAGTTGAATTACCTTGAACTTCAACACCCTTATCTTCATTTAATATAGCTATTGGTATATTTTTAGGCTTCGGATTATATGCAGGATAAAAAGCTGTTGCTAAAATCATTAGAATTAATACGACTGCAATGGGGATGAGCCACACTAATTTCTTTTTCAATAAAATCTCCTCCTTATTTAACAACATCATGTTGTTTATCGTTCTATTTGTTATTATAATAGGCAGAGAAGGAGATTCAATAATCAATAACGTCAAATGTGAATGTTAAACAACAATATAAGACGGAGTGTTGTCGTTATTTAATATATAGGAGTGAGTTTATGGATCGTAGAGTAAAACGAACGATTACAAGTATTGAGAAGGGCTTTATTCAACTTTTAAAAGCATATAGTTTAGAAGAAATAACGATTCAACAGATTGCGGATGAAGCGGATATTAATAGGGCTACATTTTATAAATACTATCTTGATAAATACGATTTATTGAACCATTTAGAAGATAAAGAAATTGAACGTATGAAAGCAAATATTGATTATGATAGATTAGCTAATCAACAAATTAATGAGTTTAGTGATTTAAATAAGATTATCAATAATGTACCAAATAGCATCATTAAAATTGTTTTAAATAATATTGAATTATATGAAGTATTATTTAATCTAAAAAGGCAAAGTAAATTAGAAGAAAAATTATCAGATACGATTTCACAAAACTTATTAATTGCTTTAAATAATAAAATGACCATCAATCATATACCTTTTAGATATTTTCACAGTTACATTTCTGGAGCTATCATAACTACAATTAAATATTGGGTATTAGATTCAGAAAGAATTCCTGAAGAAGAAATCATGCATCATCTATTTATACTCATGCGTACAGGTCCATTAGAACAATTAGTCATAGAATTATCAAAAAAATCTTAAAATCATACTGTACTTTTGGCAACATTTTTTATTCTTTTGTTACTAAACATACAGATTGATGGTTTTTGATTATTGTATAACAGGTTACTCGTAAATATTATTAGACACACAGGGGGAATGTAACATGTCTAATAATGTTTCAAATAACAAAACAAATAAAGAAAGTAAAAAAGTATTAATTGTAGGTTTAGGTATTAGTGGTATTTCTTCAGCAATAGCTTTAAAAAAAGCAGGATGGGATCCTGTCATCATTGAGAAAGCCTCAGAACGGCGTAAAGGTGGCTATTTCTTGGCGCTATTTGGACTTGGTAGATATGCTGCTCAAGATTTAGGAGCACTTCAATTCTTACATGATAGACGTAGTTCTACTTCTGTTAATTTCTCAATAGATAGAAATGGTATAACAGGTTATACGCTTGGATTTGCTGATATTCCGAGATCTTTTGCTCCATGGATGATGTTGCGTGGCGATATTGAGAACGCTGTCTATAAAGCGTTGCCAAATGATATCGAAATATTATTTGATACAGTGCCAGATACTATTTGGCAAAATTCATCTGAAGTAAGCGTTACTACTAAAAACCTTAAAACTAATATGAGATCTGAAAATTCTTATGATCTTGTTATAGGTGCTGATGGGGTATTTTCTAAAGTAAGAGAATTAGCATTTGGTCCACATGAACAATATATTAAAGAATTAGATTATATGATTTGTGCGTATCAACTAACTGAAAACCCACCTGATTTAAAAATAGATCAAGGCGTTATTTTACATGAAGTTAATAAATCATTTACTATATTTACGTTTAAAGATCATCCAGCAACAATATTATTTACGTATAAAGCGGATAATCCACAAGCGGAAAGAAAAAAAGAGCCACGTGAAAGAATTAGAGAAGTATTTGGGAAACCTTATGGTAAATACATGGAATTTGCGTTGGAGCAATTAGATCAAGCTGATAACGTCATATTTAGCACAACTGACCAAGTAAAAATGCCATCATGGCATCGAGGTCGTGTCGTACTAGTCGGTGACTCAGCATGGTGTCCAACACTCTATTCAGGAATGGGCGCAACATTAGGACTTGGTGGTGCTAATTTATTAGGTAAAGCATTGCAAAAACACTCAGATAATATAGAGTATGCATTAAATGAATGGGAAAGTATATTAAGACCCAAAGTTAAACAATTTCAAAAGCAAGGTGCGACAACAGGCAGAAGAAATTTTGTATCTATAAATGAAGAAGAAGTATTAAATAGAGAGAAAAGTGTTAAATTAAGAAGAACATTAATGAAAAGTAATCTGTTGGGTAATTTATTAAAGTATACACCATCCATAAAAGCGCGTAATGCAGATCTTACAAAAGAACTTTAGTATATATAAGGACCAATACTTAAATAGCGAAGCAATTTACGATGGTAAATACGCTTTGCTATTTTTATTTTTTAGGCTAATTCATTATTATTTAAAATGTTTTATAAATATTTAAGATTAGAATAAGATTTTGGTTAAAAAGGTTTAAACTAAATTAGCTAATATCTACTTTAGATAAAAGTTTATTATAGTCCTAGAAATAGTGGGAGAATTGCTTACAACTATTATAAGAGGAATAATGGTTATTATAGTTTTATTTATAATCGATAAGATGTCTAAAAATAATAAATAATTATATAAATATACTCCATAAAGTTAGGTATTAACCCGATTTTATGGAGTTATTTAAATAGATTTCAATCTTTAAAACAATTTCTGAGTAAAGAAAGTATTTGGATAAACTATAATTAATTATCCTTAGATTTTAATGCTCTGTATATTTGTGAAACTAACTGTTCTTGTTGATTATCTTTAACATTAAATACATATATTTGTGTGAAGTTAATTAGTAATTGTCCCATAAAAATTCTTAGTAAAGAATTGTAATCTATATCAGACGCTAGTTCTTGAGTATTATGAAAGACTTTAAAAATTTTAGATGCATTGTCGAAATGATTGTTTTCTAAATATTTTATTAAATTATCTCTAATATCAGCATCGACTAAAATTTGGCTTAATATGATTGTTATGACATCTTTATTTTGTTCTAAAAACTGAATACGATCATTTACAACGAGATGTACTAAAGTTTTTAAATCACAATTTTCTTTTTTCGCTATTTGATTTGCGAATATATTTTCATAAGATGGAAGGCAATGCTCAAGAATTGGAGTGATTATAGCCATCAATAAACCACGTTTATTTTTAAAATATTTAAATATCGTCGCTTCACTTACACCGGCATTTTTTGCAATTTCAGAAGTACTTACAGCATTAAATCCAAATTTAGAAAATAAGTTAATACTTGAAATGAGTACTTTTCTTTTTCCTGGTGTAGTCTTTTCATTCTTTAAAATGAGTTCTAGGTCAATTTTAATATCGTTAGAATAATCCATAAATTTCTCCTATCAGTTATCCTTTCTTTGGGCAAAAGTTATTACTTTTTTAAATTGTTCAATTTGCCAATCTGAAATGATATATTTGGTATTTCTATCTTTTAATGCTTGGACAGGTAAAATGATAGTTACTACTAAAATTATAAAGAAGGTAATAATAGCGGCAATCCATATATAAATATTTATTAAGTGTTCATTGTATATATAAATAATGTAATAAATGCTTATAGGTGCAAAAAGAGAAACACTTGTAAACAATCCCGGATTGTACCATGTATTTAAAGCTTTATTCATTGATATACCATGTCCTAATACCTGCATTATATTAAATATCATTGTGGCTAATCCAAGCCAAATAAATTGAGGGAAAATAATAGCTAATACATAAAATAGATAAGCGCTAATGTTCACTATACAGATTGATAATGTATTACCAGGATAATGGTCGAAGTCTTCATCTTCTTTATAAGTTGCTTTATTAATAACAGGTGCACCGCCACCTGGGAAAACATATTCTTCAAATTGATGAATAGATAATGCCATCAAACTATACATTAGAATAATTTGAATTGAACTTAGTTTTGCATGACCATAAAAGCCCATGAAAAATGATAACCCTACGAAAATAAAAATTGTGAAGTAATACCAGTGATTTCGAATAAAATTCATAATGTTTACACCTCTTTGGTAAGTGATTACTTACTAACTATATATTATTATTTTTCTTTTGTCACGTAATTACTAAAAAAGAGTTTTATGTTATTAGTAATTGAACTTAAGTTCATAAAAAAAAGGGATATATTCAGTCTAGTATCAATTATTTTTGATTTAATAATTTTTAAAAGGGATATTGCGGATTTTAGCGTTGTTAGAGTAATTGTTATGTATAACGGCATGTTTATATGAGGAGTAGGTAATCTTGAGCAACTTACATTTGTCGAATATATAATTGTTATTCGATTATAGAAAAGATAAGAGTTATATTATTGATTATTTCAAATTCAAATATAAGAAATATTTAATGTTTATTCGTAGATTTAAAGGCGAATTTATAATAAGAAAAAGAGAAGTGTTTAAGACACCTCTCTAATTTAATAACCTATAATATTAGGATTTATTATACTATTTTAATCCTTTATCTTTTTTTGCTTATCAGTTAAAAAGTATCCTTCTGGATCGTCAGGTAATCCATCAGGTTCAGGTTGAAAATGCCCCTTGTGTTCGGCATCTAAAGCTTCAGGATTACTATTTGTTTCACTTCTAGTAATAATTCCATCATTATTAGTATCAAATCGCATAATATTATTTGGATTTTCTTCGTTATGATCAATGTTTTGTTGAGCGTTAGTTTCGTTTTCTATTTGGTCATCAGAGTTAATTTTTATTGTTCTTCTCTTTTAATTGATTTTTGGTAGTAGTATCAGTTTTTGTATTATCAATAATGAATGTATCTTTAGAAAAGTTTATTGCAAATAGCACTAAATCAATAAATTACGATTGATAGTATTGCAATTAAAAGAATATTAATCGTTTTTTTCATGCGTTACTCCTTTATTTATATAATTAATAATTTAATTTATCTATTTATTATTAATGTACTCTAGCACCAGGCTCTTCAATTTCTCCTCGGGCTGCTTGTTCATATACCTCTTTTTGTTTCTCATAATCTGTTTTATATTCATCTGGTGTATAGCCACCACCTGATTGAGACATTACGTCTTTTTCAAATTCAGCTTCTTCTTGTGGAGAATTAAACTCACCAATGTAATCAATCCCATGCTTTGTTTTATGTATGACCTCACCATTTTCGTTGGTTCTGACTTCATTTGTTGTAACATTATTTGTTGTATTTGATTGAGTATCATTAATTGCTGTTTCAGCTGAAGTGTTATTTTGTTGAGTATTTTGATAGTCAGTATTAATTTCTTGTGAGTTATCGGTTTCTATATTTTCTTTTTTATCCTTCTTACTTTCTTTGTTTTTAGCTGCGCTTTCTGTTTTTGTATTCTCTTTAGTTAAGATATCCTTACCAAAACTTACACCGAATACGACTAACCCTATGAGAATGACCGACAGAATAGCGATAATTAATATATTTATAATTTTTTGCATACTAGACTCCTTTAATTTATGAATTCAACAATTAAATTTTATCTTTTAATTATTGAATTATCTACTATATTTTTGATTTTTTAAAATAAAATTAGTATCGTGTTACGCTTTTTGATTCGCCACATTGCTACTAATTAAGGTGACGATACAATTAACTAGCCTGCCATTATTTTGTTTAAGTAAAAATATATTAATATAAAATATACTATAAATAAAGTTAATTTTATTATATATTATTGACTAAAACTAGAAATCAAATTATTATTTGTATTGTGTCATATATAATAAAGTAATTTAATAGTATGAACACATGTTATTATCACATCCCGGTGAAGTGTGTGTTCAACTGATAATTCAAAACTAAATGGGATATAAGGGTCATCGTTGTTATTGGTAACACGTAATTTCTCATGATAATGAGTTAACAGATGGAATACATCCATTATGTGATTACCTTCATAAACGATGTTTTGAAACTTTATGATTATTTAAGAATAGTGAATACGTTACATAAACAAAATAACGATTAATCAAAGGGGAATAGAAATGAAGATTATAAAAAATAAAGAAATTAATCACAGGCCTAAGGTAAGTGTACTAATAAGTACCTATAATAAAGAAAAGTTTATTGGTACAACATTAGATAGTGTTTTGAAACAAACAATGAATATGAAAGATTTCGAAGTGATTGTGGTGGACGATTGTTCAACTGATCAAACTTTCGATATTGTGAGTCAAAAAATAGAAGACTTTGCTAATTATAAGTTTGTTCAATTAGATGCCAATTCGGGTACGCCAGCTAAACCACGTAATTTATCTATCGAATTAAGCAAAGGGAAATATATTATTTTTATAGATGGTGATGATTGGTTACCTGAGGATGCTTTGAAAAAGCTATATACACTTTTAAAAACAAATAAGACAGACTATGCTACTGGTTTAACAAAATATGTGCATAGTGACCGTATTGCTAGAAGTGGCGTGGCGTTATCTAAACTTGCATATAACAAAGCAGATTTAAAATATTTTAAAAAATCGTTTTATCATTTAGCACCTGCTGGACGTATGATTAAAGCAAGCGTCATTAAAAAGAATCATATTCAATTTCCAGAAATGATTTTCGGAGAAGATTTACAATTCTTTGCTGAAGTATTTTTCAATACGAAGCGCATTAGTACGACACAAGATGTTGTTTATTGTGCTAATCGATATGATGATAATATTTCTTTAGTTAAATCAGAAAGTTCTACAAATATTAATCGAATGAAATGGCAAGGCGAAGCTTATAAACATTTAATGAATAAATATAAACATAATAAGTTAATGCCTAATTTACTATACCGTATTATTAATAAAGATATTTTAGAAGCTAAATTTTATAAAAAACGTTTTATTAATAACATAGATGAATTACTGCCTATTTTCCAAAATATTATTCAAATGATAGAAGAGAATTTCAATCCTTTAGATTATGTAGATGATGATTTAAATCGCCGAGCAATAGAATTAATACGCAAAGGTGATAAAGAAGCCATTTTAAATTTCGTTAACTTTTATCTTAAAAAAGATGAAAAGCCGCTCCATGAGAAAAATGATATCTATTATTACTCATTTAAAGGGAAACATTATAAAAAAAGAATGCACCCTACATTGCTAAAAATCGAGCAAGAGCATGATAAGATTTTCTTAAAATTACTTTCTAAAAATGCAGATTTAAAATATCTTGAAGTTAAAAATCGAAAAGACCCAACTCAGTTTATTGTAATAGATATTAAGAAAAGTCGTTTCAAATCTGGAGAATATAGTGTTCAGTTTAAAACAGATCACTTACCTAAAGGGAAATTGGCACTTACAGTTTATGATAAAGATTTAAATGGTTCAGTCATTAAATCGGGCATGCGTTTTGACTTTTATGAAACAGTTGGTGGTAATTTAGGATATATTAAGAAGTAATTAAAAGTTAAAACATAATTATCTTAGAATAGTCAATAAGATTAGACAAAAATATGGGAGTGGGACAGAATTCTTTTTAAATTCGTTGTCCCACTCCCAGCTTGCTTTGCTTGTAGAATTTCTTTATGAAATTCTCTTTGCTGGGGCCCCGAACCCCA